>JAICHN010000142.1 GCA_025924845.1 Chloroflexota bacterium
GGAAATCCCCATGTTGGGGGTGGTCACGGCAACTACCTGTCCTGGCTTCCAGGTTGTTACGGGTAGCCAGGCCAACGCGCCGTCATTGCCGCCGTTCAGCACCCTGAACTGACCCCGCTCGTTGGTCAAGTTGGCCACGACCGAGATTTGGGAAGTGAGCGGACGACCGGCTTGCCAGTACGTAGTGAGTACTACGTCCGGCATCCGCAGGTTCACCGTCTCGCGCCGCGTGATCGTGTAGCCGACCAGTTCCAGTCCGTCGGCTGCCGTCGCCCGCACTGGGTGCTGAATGGCAGGATGCGCTTGCAAGATAAAGGTATAGAAGGCGGGCGGCAAGGTTGGGGCGGCCGCCAGGGGTTTGGCGCCGCGGCGCAGCAGCAGCAAACCGTCGTTGGCGAACAGCACATCCCAGCGCCGAGATGCCAGCATCGCCGCCACGGTGGACTGCAAGCCGTCGGGACTGCTCGGGATAGGATTGGACGACGCATCCACGGCGACATACTGGGCGTCACTCATATCCGGAAACAGGTAGATGTCCGCACGATCACTCAGGTGCGGATCGAGGGTGTCTTGCGCGGACACCGCGGCATTGGCCGGGATCATCGACAACATCTGGTTAGTGAGCCGCACATGATTGGTCAGCGGAGGCCACTCAAAGGGGTCGGAGAGCGGCCCAAGGCCGTTCACCTTCGCGTTGGCAAGGCTGATGATCAGCAGAAAGAAGCATCCCGCCGTAATGACCTTCCGCCGCTCCCAACCCCGGCCCGCCAGGTATGAGGCTAACCAGGCCAGGCCAAGAATAGCCGACCCGATCAGCACCCCTACGAACTCGGCCGAGTAGTGGCCAAGACCGCCATACATATGTTGGTCGGTAGAGAAGATAATCAACAAGAAGCTGGGCAGACTGATCAGCAGAGTGAGTGGGCTCAACAGCGAGAGGTAGCCCGCCGGGGCAAGCAAGCGATGGACATAGCCGCGCTTCGGAGCGCCCAGCACGTTGTCGACCAGTTCCTTGGGGTGGGTTAGCCAATAGCGCACTACCGTGCCCGTAGTCACATGCACGTACTTGCCCGGCGCCGTGAGACCTCGGTTCAAATAACGAGTCAGATATGGGCTGGTCGTGACCGTGCTGTGCTCGGCATGCTGCGCGGCCGGAACGATCACCAGGACGGCGATAAACGACCAGGCTGCACAGGTTATCGCCATGCCGATGGCGAATTTGAGCGGCATGCCGCGCCGGGCGCTCCACAGCGCCATCAGCGCCACGACCAGGCCCATCTCTTCTTTCGTGCAGGCAGCGGCCAGGCCGAACAGGGCGAACGGCAGTGGCCGACGCAAATCAGCGTAATCCAGCGCCCAGATCAACAACGGCGCCGCCAGGGTGACCGGATGGAACTCGTAGAGGTTGGCCGCCTGGAGGGCGGGATAGAGCAGGTAGGCGAGCGGAAATACCACTTGGGCCAGCCGGCTGGGCGCCAAATGACGCCGCGCCAGGCGGCGAGCCGGGAACACTCCCGTGGCCAGGGCAACGGTCTGCAGCACCAACAACGCCTTTGGGCCCGCATTGAACACCTGCACCAAGGAAAGTGGGAGCAGGATGGGCTCGACGTGAAACGAGAGGCGCGTGTCCGTGCCGAACGCCTCAATCCGAAGATGATCCCGCATGTTGGTGAAATGGAAGGGGTGCCCATGAAATGTATTCCAGATCACCTGCTCCATGTTGCCCATGTCCAGCGCGTGCATCAGAAACGCATCGTAGCGCCTGAACGACACTGCGCAAAACACTACGGTATAGAGACACGCCATGGCCCACACGCAGGCGGTGACCAACGCATCTAGCCGGGGAGAGGGCGAATGGGCCGGCGCGGGGTCGGGTGGATTAGGAGAGGGCGCCGGGGCGCGCAGACTCAATGAGGCCATGCATGGCAGTGTATGGCGCGGGAGGCAGTTTCATCAAACGGTCATTGTAGCCGCTCAACCTCCCTCGGGCTATGATCTCCTTCAATCCAGCAGATCAGCCCACCAAGGTCGCCGCTGTATGCGCCGCCATGCCTGCTGAAACGCACCCTCGTCCGTCTGCTCTCGGCGCTCCCGCAACCAGGTAAGTTCCTCCTGAAGGGCCTGAACGCGGGATCCCAGTTGCTCCATCGCCGCGGGCAACAACCGCAGTTGGTCCAGCCACCCGGGCGGATCCCCCTGGTTGGGTTGGTCACCGGCTCGTGGCTGGTTCGCGGTCGATTCCAGTTCGGCGATTCTCTCGTTCCGCGTCCGCAGGTCGTCGCGAAGACGCGAATTCTCAGCCAGCAGACGATCGTGCTCGGCCAGCAGCTTCGCCAGCACCTCGGCTCGACCGGCGCGCGCCGCCTCGTCCGTGTCCACCGCGCCGGCGGCACCGTTGGCCGTGGCGCCTACCGATACGGGAACAGGATCAGGCTCGCTCGGTTTGGGTGGAGCGAGCCGCGACCGCAAGGCGTACACGTCATCCGGGAGCACCCGAACCTCTACGGCGTCCCCACCAGGCATGCGTAAATGAGGGAGCTCGCCGGTCCGAATGTAGCGCAGCACGCCCTCGGCCGGAATGGCAAGCACGGCGGCCGCCTCGTCGATACTCAATGTAGAGCCAAGAGGACCTAGAGGCGGCTGCGACGTTGTCCCGTTCATCATTCCGCACTCCGGAATCGACCGTAGTCCACCACGGCGTCGCTGGTACGACGCCGGCCAAGGGTATGACATGGACCACGCCCACGACCAGTAAGCGTGTACTCCGGCCGTTCGTCCCTACCTTCCAGCCGAGGCCGGAGACCCAGTTTTTATACCGACGGTGGGTATAGGATAGCCGATCCCAGGGCCCGATCGGGAGGGGAAATGGGGACAGTGCCGCCGTCCGGGGTCAATCGTCGGCATCGCTCACTCCAGGGGAGCTATGCCAAAACGGTCCACCAGATCCTGGCGAAGGGCGACCGCGCCGTGCAAATAGACGTGATGCATGGCCGATTGAGGCAGGTCGGTGTTGTAGTGGAGCAGCACCCGGACCACGCCGGCGAGCGCGCCGGGCACCGGTATTTCGGCCGCGCAGATCAGCGGTACATCGATCCAGCCCAGCCTGCGTCCCGCGTAAGCGGGAAACGCGGCCGTCAGATCTGGGGTGAGAGTGAACCACGCCGAGGCAACTTCCCGCGAATCAATGCGGTTCCGCTCGATCATGACTTCGAGCAGTTCCCTCGTCGCGGTCAGTATCTGATCCGCCGTGTTGCCGTTCACCGTGGTGGCGCCCCGGATCCCTCGTACCGCCATGCCTACTCCACTCCCCTCGCTCTAAGAAACGCTCGACGTCGACTGCTCACGCCCGTTCAAGATAGGCTCGGATGTCATCAAAGGTTGAAAATGGTTCAAACGGCAGATTGCTCTCGACGCAGTAGTCGGCGAGCTTGTCCTTGGCAAAGAGCAAGTCCGCCGCGTGAGCCGCCGCGCGATCGGAGAAGCCATCCCCCACGAACACCAGGGTGCTTCCAGGGCGGCGCACCTGCTCGATCACAAAGGTCTTGTCATTCCCATAATACTGATCGGGGGATCGCTGCAAAAGAAATGCCATGCGTGGCACGTCGTCCTCGTAGCGTAAGGAATTGGCGATAACGGGAAGGTGCGCCAGACCCGCCCGTTGCAGCAGCGGCTGGATGTACAGGTCGAAGCCGTCGCTCACGATATAAAGAGGGTAATCCCGTGTCTCACAGAACTCGGCAAATGAGGCGAAGCCGGGATCGAGCCGCAGGGATTCGAGTACCCCCAGTACCTCGCGTTCGCCGCCCCGAATCAACTCCCATTGGGCACGAGCGCGTTCGGCGGTGGTCATGCTCCCCGCCACCCAGTTCCGATTGATCGCGCGCCAGTCGTCCGGGTCGGCGAGGGCGTCCAGAATCACCTGCTGGACATCCCGCTCGGCCGCCGTGCCGTCAAAATCGGTGACCACGACGTACCGGGGGTCGCTCACAGGGCCTCCAACTTGGCGAAGGCGGTGTCCAGGGTCTTTTCTACCGGCCTCCCTCGTGCATCGGCAAAGCGTATCACCACGATTCCCGGTCGGCCGTCCGCGTTCGCCTTGAGCACCGTGCCGAGACCAAAAACGTTATGACGCACCTGCTGACCGGCCACGAGGCTCACCTCGTTCCTTACGGGCGGCGGGGCCGCAGGCTGCGTCTGTCCCCAGACCGAGGACGGCGAAGGGATGAACTTGCGCGATCCCGAACCAACGGAGGATAGCAGTTTCTCGGGAATATCGCTCAGGAAACGGGACGGCATATTGGATTGCGTGTTGCCGAAAACGGTGCGGCTACGTGCGTTCGTCAGATAGAGCATGCGCCGAGCCCGCGTGATCCCGACGTAGGCCAGGCGCCGCTCCTCCTCCAGTTGCCGCGGCTCGGTGATGCTGCGGCTATGCGGAAACAGCCCTTCCTCGAGACCGGTGATCGCCACCACCGGATATTCGAGGCCCTTGGCGGCGTGGAGGGTAATCAGAGTCACCCTGTTTGGGATCTGGTTCTCCTCCACTACGTCCGGAGCATCGGCCAGGCGATCGGTGTCCGCCACCAGAGCCACATTCTCCAGAAGGCCGAGCAGGCCCTCGCGCGGCGGCAAATCGGCAAACTGCAGGGCCAGGGATCGCAATTCCTGTACGTTTGCCCAGCGATCGTCGCCCTCCTCGGTGCCGTCGCGCAGCATCGCGGCATAGCCGGTCTGCTCGAGCATCGAGTCGAGCAGTTCGAGTACGTTGACCTCCTCTGCCATGAGGCTCAGGCGGTCCAGCAGGGCGCCGAACTCGGTAACCGCTCTGACTCCGGCGGCCGGGACATCGGGTATTTCGCCCACCTTGTAGAGGGTATCGCGCAGCGATCTGCCCTCTCGCGCCATCCACGCCCGCAGACTGGTCAGTACGGCGGGACCGATGCGGCGCGTCGGCACGTTGATGATCCGGTTGAGCGATACATCGTCCCGCGGATTGGCAATGCAGCGGAGATAGGCAATCACATCCTTGATCTCGCGCCGTTCGTAGAACCGGACCCCGCCGATGAGCATGTACGGGATGCTTTCGCGCACAAAAGCGTCCTCCAGGGCGCGCGATTGGGCATTGGTGCGATACATCACGGCACAATCGCGCCAGTCCACCTCGCCCAGGGCCCGCAAACGGCGAAACTCGTGCGCCACCAGGTGCCCCTCGTGCAATTCATCGTGCGCCAGGAGCCGGTGAATGGGAATACCGCGCTCATTCTCCGTCCAGAGCGTTTTGGCCTTCCGCCCGTGGATGTGCGAGACCACGGCGGTGGCCGCGTCGAGAATAATCTGGCTCGATCGGTAATTTTGTTCGAGCTTGACCACCGCCGCGGTTGGATAGTCCTTCTCGAAATCCAGGATATTGCGGACATCGGCTCCCCGCCAGCCGTAAATCGCCTGATCGTCGTCGCCCACCACGCAGAGATTATGGTGCTCGGCCGCGAGGTGCTTCACCAGCATGTACTGGGCATGGTTGGTGTCCTGATATTCATCAACCGAGATATAGCGGAAGCGCTCACTCAGCGCTTTGGCGCGCGCCGGGTTTTGGCGAAGGAACAGGACCATCTGCATGATCAGGTCATCAAAGTCCAGGGCATTGAGTTCGCGCAGCTTTCGTTGGTAGCCTTCATAGACTCGGCGCGCGAACTCCTCGAAGTAGGTGGTCGGCTCATAGCGATCCGGCGTGATCAACTCGTTCTTGGCGCGCGAGATGGCGCCGCGCAGAGCGCCCACGCTCGCCTGTTTGTCCGAGATGCCCAGCGCGGCCATTACCTGCTTGATCACGGTCGCCTGGTCGTCGTCATCATAAATGGTGAAGTTGTCGCGCCCAAGCTCACGCCACTCGCGGCGCAGCAAGCGGACGCACAGACTATGGAAGGTCCCCACCATTACATCCCGCCCAGGCGAGCCCACGGCGAGGCCCAAGCGCTCCCGAAGTTCGCCTGCCGCCTTATTGGTGAAGGTGACGGCCAGCACTTGCCAGGGACGCGCCCTTCCCTGCTCCAGGATATAGGCGATGCGCTGGGTGAGCACACGCGTCTTACCGGAACCGGCGCCTGCCAGGATCAAGAGGGGACCGTCCACGTGCTCGACAGCGGCTTGTTGGGCAGGGTTAAGATGTAGAGGACTGTTCATGGGGTGTCCATCGGCGAAGAGGAATCATGTGGTTCGGTTGGAATGTCAGTGTACCTGGGTGACTCCCCCCGACACAAGGAACAACGGGTCGCGTGCTCATCGCTGCTCGCTCCTTGCCTCAGCATCCGCGCCACCGTATATTCTGAGCGATGAAAAACACGGGACCGAAGCTGCCGACCCGCTTCCAATTGCTCGGCCTGGCGTTGGACCGGTTGACTATCGCCGAAGCGGTTGACCGGATCGCCCATTTGGTCGAGATCGGCGGTTGCCGACAGGTAGTAACGATCAATCCTGAGTTTACCATGGCGGCCCGGCGCGACCGCCATTTCCGCCGAGTACTGCGGGAGGCGGACCTCGCCGTGGCGGACGGAATCGGCATCGTCTGGGCCTCGCGCCTCCTTGGCGACCGCTTGCCGGAGCGCGTCGGCGGGATCGACCTCGTAGAGCGCCTGGCCGAACGGGCGGCGCACGAGGGGAAAAGCCTGTTCCTCCTTGGCGCCGGGCCAGGGGTAGCGGAAGCGGCGGCGGCGGCGCTGCGCTCGCGATATCCGACCTTGATCGTCGTGGGGGTCCTGGCCGAATCCCCTCGGCCATGCGATGAGGCCCGCATCAGGGCCGCGATCCGGGCGGCGCATCCGGATATTCTCCTCGTCGCCTTTGGCGCCCCCACCCAGGATCTATGGATTGCCCGCAACCAGGCTGCCCTGGGCGTACCGGTAGCCAGGGGGGTGGGTGGCGCCTTTGACTTTCTGGCCGGACGTATCCCACGGGCGCCCGTCTGGATGAGGCGGCTGGGCATCGAGTGGTTCTACCGTCTGATGCGCCAGCCCTGGCGATGGCGAAGGATGATCGCTCTGCCGCGCTTTGCCGCCATGGTGCTGGTGCTGAGCGTGACTCGCTGGGGCAAATGACCCCCAGGCGTGCCGAGCCGAGCGTAGTCATTCTGCACGACTACCTGATGCAATATGGCGGAGCGGAACACGTCCTCAAGGAACTATGTTTGTTGTGGCCCGAGGCGGATGTTTTTACCACCTTTTACGATACTGACCGCATGCGCCGGCTGGGTTTTGCGGTACCGAACCGGATCCAGGCACTCCTCCCGACCGGTTTACCGCATCGCGGCCGGACCGCGAAGCTCTGGACGTTTGTCTATCCGCTCGCCTGGCGCCTGCTCGATTTGAGCCGTTACGATCTGGTGATCAGTTCCACATCGTTCGCGGCGCATCACGCGCGTGTGCCGGCGGACATACCACACGTCAGCTATTGCCACTCTCCGCCCAGATTCCTTTATGGTTTGACCACCGAGTTGAATCACGCCCAGATGCGGCGGCGCGTCCCGCTTCTCGGCCTTGCTTACCATGCGTTGCGCGTGCTGGATCAGCGCGCCGCGCGACGGGTCACGGTGTATGTCGCCAACTCCCGCGAGGTAGCGCGCCGCATTGCCGCGATCTACGGCCGAACGGCCGAAGTCATCTACCCCCCGGTTGACGTGGCACGGTTCACGGTGGCCATGCCCCGGCGCGGCCAATACTTCCTCACCTGGGGCAGGCTCGTGGCCTCGAAGCGGGTAGACCTACTGATACGCGCCGCTTCCCTGGCCGATGTGCCGCTCATCGTGGCGGGGACTGGGCCCGAGGAGCAACGCTTGCGTCGACTGGCCGGCAGCCGGGTTCGCTTCTTGGGAAGGGTAAGCGACCAGACCAGACTGGACCTGATCGAAGGCTGCCGCGCCGTGCTCTTCGCGGCGGAGGAAGACTTCGGCCTGGTGCCGGTGGAAGCAATGGCGGCTGGGAAGCCGGTAATCGCCTATGGCGCGGCGGGCGCCCTGGAGACGGTTGTACCCGGCGTTACGGGCGAACTCTTCCAGCCGGCTTCCGCCGAAACGCTGGCGGCGCTCCTGGCCCGCTGGGATGACGATCGCTACCCAGTGGAACAGTGCCGCGAGCGAGCCGCGCAATTCGATGCGGCGCTGTTCAGGGCACGGATGCGTGCCCTGGTGGAAAATTGCCTCACCTCAACCATTGCATCACGGCCAACCATCCGGTAGCATGGTAGGGCCACTGGGGGATCGTCTAGTGGTAGGACAGCTGACTCTGGATCAGCCAGCCGGGGTTCGAATCCCTGTCCCCCAGCCACCATCAAAACAGCGCCGCCCGGTTAGGCGGCGCTGTTTTTAATTCGCGGTTCAGAATGGTGGGTCGGTCAGTCCGAAGGCTACTCGCGACTTTGTTCGCGGCGGCCGAACCGCGCCACCAGCTCCTCTGCCGTGGTCGGTGCCGGCTCTTCCTCTTCCTCCTCGGAAAACGAGTAGAATCCGCGCGCGTCACCGCGCACGTTACGCCACTCCTGATCCTCGGAATCACGGCCCCGGCGCGAACGTTCCGGTCGCCGTGGTTGACGCTCATCCCGCGCAAAGGTGCTACCACCCCGCTCAGGTGCCCGCGAACGCCGGTCAGGACGATGTTCCGGAGGCGTCTCGGGAGTCCAGGCCGGGGCGGGAGCCGCGCCGGCAGGTCGAACGGGACGCGGGCCCGTAGTCGTGGGCCGATCGGGCCGGGCCGACGACGGACCGCTGGGCCTTGGCTCACGCATACTGAGACTGACCCGGCCGCGCTCGAAGTCCACTTCGGAAATTCGCACACGCACCGTGGAGCCGACCTGTACGACATCCTCGACCCGCTCCACGTAGCCGCCGGTGCCCAGCTGTGAAACGTGGACCAGACCGTCCACGCCGCCGAGATCGACAAAGGCACCAAAAGCGGCGATGCCAGTCACTTTCCCCTCACGCCACTCACCTACCACCAGGCCGGCAAGGGCTTCGCGTTTACGGCGTTCACGCTCTTCACGGGATACATAGGGGACACGGGCGGGAGGCGCCGGTTGAGGTGCGGCGGCGCTTTCCGGGGCTGGGGTTGGAACGGGTTCCGGAACCGGGGTCCGCGCTGACTCGTTGATGGATGGATCCGGCACGCCTTCAAGCGGCTGGTCAGGTGTTTCCGGATTGGACAAGACTCTTCCTTCTTTGCTTTCCACTCTAACTCGATATCAGCAGCAAACGCCTAACAATCCCCATCGCTATCGCTCCGGTCACGAACCGTGCTGCCTGGAGTAAAATATACCCAACGACAGTTGTTCATGCCTTGAATAGGGGGACCTCACTCTGAGTATAACACGCTTGCCAAGAGTTTCCTACTGTCGTATAAGGCTTTACAGTTCACGGCTCACCTCTTGGGGCTAATCTGCCTCGGCCCAGGGCGTTCTCATCCTTGTCTCTTCGCGCACCAGTCGAAACAACGTCCTATTTCACGTCGAAGCTGAACATCATCTCGCTCTCGGTGTGTTCAGCGATTGGTCTAGCCGACCATCTCGACCAGGTCGGTCAGCGGCATAATCTAGAGCATGCCTGGCCTTTTTCCGGGCATCCTTGCTGTGGGCGTATTTAAGCGGCAGCATGACGTTCTCCAGCGCGGTGAACGTGGGGATCAGATTGTGCAATTGGAACACGAAGCCGATCTTGCGTGCCCGCAAGTCGGCCAGCTTATTGCCCTTGAGCCTGCTCGTATCGATGCCGTCGATGATTACCTGCCCACTGGTAGGCTTATCCAGGCAGCCGATCATGTTGAGCAGCGTGCTCTTGCCCGAACCGGAGCGGCCCATGATGCTCATGAACTCGCCGCGCTCCACGGAGATGCTCACGCCGTCCAGGGCATGAACATCCTCGTCACCCATGTGGTAGGTCTTCCGCAGGTCTTGCAGTTGTACGATGGCCATGTCTACTTCTTCAATGTCTCGTAACCAGGAATTGGTGTTCGGTCATCGCCGGCAGACCGTAGCCGGAGATAGCCTCGTTGCGTGGCCGGCAGCTGCTAAAGGGCTACCGGCCACATGTCGCCGATTACTCCGCCCGCAGGGCCTCTACCGGGCTGAGCCGCGCGGCGCGTAGGGCCGGGAAGAATCCGGAGACCGCGCCCAGTACGGTGGCGAAAATGATCGTGCCGATGGCCAGGCGGCTGGTGACCGCGAAGATCTGCGTGCCGCTGCTCACGGTCGCGCTGTTGATCCCGCCTACCATGAGGCTGCCCAGACCCAGGCCGACCAGACCGCCGGTCAGGCCAATCATGGTGGCCTCCTAAACTGCTCGAACTGCTGCTTGGCCTCGGTCGGTGAGGTCACCTTGAGGTCCGCAATGCCCGCGTGCTTGATCCGTGGAGATGACGCATTTTGTTATTCCCTAAACGGGGAGGGCCGCTACGAAGAGTAGGGGGCCGAGCCTACAACAAATGATGTAGCCGTCCCGCCTCCCGGCGCCCCGCGGCCCTACCGCCGGCGCACCCTTACACCCTACGGAGGTTGCATGAGAGCAGCATGAGAGGCGCCGGCATTTGCCGCGGCGCACGCGCGGGTGGCCCAAGCCGTCCATCCGCGGGGCAGGCGATCGCGGCGACGAGACAACCATATCCCCGCGCAATCGCGAAAGGGTCTCGCCATCAAGTATCCTAATCACCGGTGGCGCGGAGCGACCACGCCGCGCTCATTGCAAGGGTGATGGGCGCCGATATACAAGACCTAAGAGGATCGTCCGTGAATAGTGATCGCCATGTCCATACCGATCCGGCTCTCCCCGTCGCCCTGGCGCGCC
>JAICHN010000143.1 GCA_025924845.1 Chloroflexota bacterium
CGGTACACATGCGCCTCGTCAACCACTAGCCAGAGTCCCGCGTAGCCCACCATGGTCTGTTGATCCGCCGGCGCGGGCGCAAGCTGCCGGCTTCGCCCGAGCGGCAGGAGATTGTTGAGGAATCCTCGGCGTTCGGGGCGCGGCGGCGGGTAAAGGGGCAGGGTCGGCGCCTCGGGGCTGGCGTGGCGCAAGACCAGATAGTGAGCATTGAGATTCTGCCCCAATTCCCTTTGATAGGCATCACTGGGCCATGGCACGGTGAACGAGTCCCGCTCGATGGCCATCACCTCGGGCACATCCGCCATCGACATGCGGTCAATAACGAACGGCATGGCGGCTGCCCGGCCTATCTGCCGGCCGAGACGGCGCGTGGCGCGGTGATGGCGGGCCGACGAATGTAGAGCGGATTTAGGCATTCCACGGTTCCCGGTGCTCCACCTTCGGCGGCGGCGAGGGCGAGGGTGAGCAAATGGCTCGCGCGGCGCACGTTGTGGGCGCCGGCAATCACGCGCTTATGCCCTCCGAGCAGCGCGATAAGTTCGTCCTCCGCCGTGCGATCGAGCGGCCCACACCACAAGCACTTGGCGGGTGACTCGGCGACCAGGTCGGCCAGAGGAGCGACCGCGTAAGAAGTGAGGCGGCGCCATCGGCCGCCGCGCGACCCGAACAACGCGGAATAAAATGCGCCCTTCCCGGCCGGCAGCAGAGCACGTTGCGCAGGGGCCCGTTCGGCGTGAGGAAACGCGAGGAGATCGAGCGCGCCGCAGCCGTAAATGGGAACCCTTAGCCCTACCGCCAGGCCAATTGCCGTTGCCATGCCCACGCGAATACCATTAAACGACCCTGGACCCGTACATACGCATACGATCTTTGTCCGCGCCAGGGAAAAGCCCGAGTCGGCCGCTAACCGGCGCAGGGTAGGGGTTAGAATCCGCGACCGGACCATTCCGGTACGCCAGGTCTGCTCCGCGACGACTATCCCGGTGCTTACCAGGGCGATCGATGCCTGCTCGCCGGCGCCGTCGATACAGACCGCGTCGAGATTTCGCCAGGACGGTCCAGGCAGGACAACCGCGGTCGGTTCATGATCGGGAGCCCACGTTTCGTCCGTCATGCGCGAAAGGCCATAGTTTGAAATCGGCGCAGCAAGTCAAAGTACTCGGTTCCATACGCCATAAGTTGGATAGCGCGCTTCCCACTACTGATGTAGCGCAGATTTACGCGCAGGTACTGCTCGCCCATAAACTCCTCGCCGTGCTCCGCCCACTCCACCACGCACACGGCGTCGGGTTGCAGGTAATCCGAGAACTCGGCCCAGGGGTCTCGTGTTTGCGTTTCCAGGCGGTAAAAATCAAAATGGTAGAGGTTCAGTCGCCCTGCGTACTCCTTGAGTACGGTAAACGTCGGACTGGTGACTGTTTTCTCGATACCCAGACCGCGCGCGATACCCTGGGTAAGCACTGTTTTGCCCGCGCCCAGCGGACCCGAGAGCCAGAATACCTCGCCGCCCCGGCATGCGGCGCCCAGGTGCTCCCCGGCCAGGAGGGTTTGCTCGGGACTCTGGCTGATAAAGTCGATCGGTGATTGTGTACTCATCGTAGCGGGGGACATCCTACCCCAACTCGCCTGCCTACCGAAGCTCGGGTTCGGGTACCGGTCCCATGGTCACCGTAACTTGATGACCATCCAGCGGAACGCGCTCACGAAGGCGATAAAGATCGTCAAGCGTAACGGCATCAATTTGCTCTGTCTCTTCGGCCAGCGTTTCCAGCTTGCCCAGGGCCACCCACGACCCGCAGAGGCTGAGCATACGTGAATTAGTGCTTTCGCCACTCATCACCAGGCGGCTGAGCAACTTTGTCTTGGCCCGGCGCAACTCGTCCTCGCCGATCGGTTCGCGCTGTAGCTTACGGACCGCTTCAGCGATCGCCTCGAGAGCACGTTTCGCCTTGGCAGGCTGCAAGCTGGCGGACACATAGAGCAGCCCGGTGCCGTCCAGGGCCAGATAGTCACCGCCGATGGCCTCCGCCAGGCCGGTCTCCTGCACCTGCCAATACAGCCGCGATCCCGCGCTGTCGCCCAGAATAGTCCCCAGCACCTCAGCAGCGTAACGATCCGGATCGCTCTGCGCCACGCCGGGGAAGCCGATCTCCAGCAATTGCTGTTGAAGATCAGGCCGCTCGTAGACGTACAGCGCGCTGGGCGGCTCTACGGTGATCGGCTCCCGACCCGTCTCGCCGGTAAACCAATCACCGCATACACGCTCGATTTGAGCGCACACCGCATCCCAATCGAAGTTGCCCGCGATGGCGAAGATCATGTTATTGACCCCATACCGCCGTTGCCAGTAGGCGCGCATTTGCTCCACGGTCATGGCGCCAATCGTCGCCGTGGTGCCTAGCACGGGCCGGGCCAGGCCGGTGGGCGAGAAATAGTGCTCCATCAAGTAGTTGGAAAGCTTCGCGTTCGGCAAATCCTCGTACCGGGCGATTTCCTCGAGGATCACATCACGCTCTTGGTTGAAGTCGGCCGCGTCAAGTTTGGGCCGCATCATATCGGCCAGCAGATCGAGCAATGCGGGCACGGACTCGCGAAGCACCTTGGCGTGAAAGTAGGTGAATTCGTGGCCGGTGCCGGCGTTATTATCGGCTCCCATCTCCTCGAACTCGCGATTAATATCCTCGTAGGATCGGGTGGGCGTACCCTTGAACGTCATGTGCTCAAGGAAATGGGACACGCCGCTGACCTCGGGTTCCTCGTCGCGTCCACCTGTACGGACATAGAAACAGGCGGACGCACTCTGCACGTCGGGCATGTATTGCCCCAGCAACTGTAGGCCGTTCGCCAGCCGGTGCTGCTTGAGCACGTCGCCCGGGTCGGCGGTGGATTCAGGGGCAACGGTTTCAGGATTAATGCTCATCGGCCGGCAATCTCCTCGGCGGTACGTGGGCCAATGGTAGTCAAGGTGAATCGGCTGCCGACGCGCAGGCTCACCGCCGCTTCGCGCACCTGATCGACGGTGACCGCGTCAATCAGCCCACGCACCTCGGCAAGGGTACGTACTTTATTTTCATACCATAGACTCGATCCGATGACGTTGCGGCGCACGCGCGTGTTCTCGCCGCCCATAATCACCCTGCTCTTGATCATAGTTTTGGCGCGGGTGAGTTCTTCGTCGCTAACGCCGAATGCCTCGAGCTTCCGCAATTCCTCAAGGGTCACCGCGACCGTCTCGTGCGCCTTGGCTGGTACGGTCCCCGCGTAGACGCGAATCATCCCTGCCGTCCGCATCGAGGCCGAGCCCGCCCCCACGCCATAAGCTAGGCCGCGCTTCTCACGAACCTCGGTAAAGAGTCTGGAATTCATACCACCACCCAGAACGGTGGTCAGCAGATTGACGGCATAATAATCGGGATGGCCCATCGGAACGCCGGCGACGCCGATGGCGATGTGCTGCTGATTGCTTTCGCGCACCTCTCCCACGACCCGCGGCTCCGCCTGCGGAGCCGCGGGCAGGGCAAGCGGAATACCCGGCGCCCAATCGCCGCACGATGCCTCAATCGCCGCCACCAGATGGTCGAAGTCCAACTTTCCGGCTGCGGCAACGATGGTGTTGTTCGGCATCTGGGTGCGCGATCGGAACGCACGCAGATCGTCAAGGCGCAGGGCGCGGACAGATTCCGGGGTGCCTAACACTGGATTTCCATACGGGTGCCCGTGAAAGTATTCGCGCTGCAGTAAGCTCATCACCTTCTGGCCAGGCTCGTCCTCCAGGGCAGCCAGTTCCTGAAGTTGGCGATCCCGTACCTTCTCCGCCTCAATCGGATCGAAACGCGGGAAATGAACTACTTCCGCCATCAGAGGTACGAGCGCTTCCATGTGGCGGCCCAGCGCTTGCGAGGCATACCAGAAGAGTTCGGAACCGGTGCTCGCGTCACGTCGCGCTCCCAGGTCCTCGAAAGCCTCGGTAAGAGCACGCGTGTCGCGCAGCGCCGTGCCCTGGAAGGCAAGGCCGTCAATGAAATGGCTGGCGCCTGCCTCGTACGGTTCCTCATTGCCGGCGCCGGTCGCCACGCAAAAGCCAAGGGCGAGCGATTCTACCCCGAGCATGGGCTGGGCGACAATGCGCAGGCCGTTGGCCAGGGTGTGGGTGGGGAACGGGCTCCCCTCGCTGTGGGAGTCGGCCATGGTTACTCCTTCGTAGTCTGCCGGTAACGGGCTTAGAGCCGCGAATGTCGAGAGGCCACCGCGCCTATACCGCCGCGGTAGATGGAACGGGCGTACCACATGCCCTACAGTCTACCCAGTGCCGTGCGCTGAACGCAAAGAACGAACGCCGATCGTGCCGGCCCTCCCTGGATCACCATTACCAAGGGTACCGCGCGACTGGAAATCTTACCCTCGGCGGTATATGGTGAAAGTGGCACGAACAATCGCCAGCGAAAGGGAAAATCGCCATGGTTGCCGTCAAGACCCTGCTTGATCGTCTACAAACCAGCGCATTGGTGTGGCTTGCCAGAGGGCATGTCTCCTCGTGGGTGGTAGCGGGCGCCCTAGCGACGGCCGGCATCAGCGCGGCCGCGCTGAGCGGTGCCCCCGGCTCGCCCGCGCCCCAGAGCAACCCCACCAGCGGGTCGCCAATGCAGTCGCTATCGTCCTACGGCTGCTACAACGATCCCGATGGTGACGGTCATATCTTCTGCGACGGATCGGTTGGCCTGTCTCAGTTGCCGGCGTCCTTCGGCTTCTGCTATGACCACAGCGACTACGGCTACGGGTACGGCCGTATTTTCTGCACCGGTACAGGCCGCTAAAAGCTGATCAATTAACAATCGGCTTCGCGTGCGGTCAAAATAGGGGCCGTAGCGGCGCCAGCACCAATTCGCCCAGCTTGGCATAGGCGGGACGCCGGTCCCAGGTGCTTGGGGTCAGTTCAAAAGCGTTCGTCTTGTCCAACTCGTAGAGCCGTTCCATTTGCGCCGCGAATGCCTGGTCGTACACTTCCAGGTTGATTTCGTAGTTGCCAATCTGGCTGAGGCGATCCAGGTTCGCAGTGCCCACGGTGGACCACTCACCGTCGATCGTCATGGTTTTGGCGTGAATCATCGCTTGTTTATAGCAGAAGATACGTACTCCGTTGTTCAGCAACTTGGCGTAAAAGCCCCGGCCCAGCCAGTCCGCCGCGACGTGATTGGAAGCGAACGGCAGAAGGACTTGGACGTCCACACCGCGCTTCGCGGCGCCGATCAACGACGCCTCCATCACGTGATCGGGGATGAAGTAGGCGTTGGTAATCCAGACACGCCGCTCGGCCCGATCGATGGCATGCACATACATGTCGCGGATGGGAAACAGGAGGCGGCGCGCGTCATTGGTGCGATGGTCCACTTTCGCCTGAATCCCTCGTCGGAACATCAACCGAATAGCCCGCGAGGCGGGTTGATGATCGTTCCAGAAGTCCACGAAGTCCTGACCCAATCTTGCCGCCTCCGGCCCCCGTACGCGCACATGGGTATCTCGCCACTGCAGCCGATAGAGCTCCCCGATATTGTAGCCGCCGATAAACGCCGTCTCGCCGTCGACCACGAGGATCTTTCGATGGTCACGCGCGTACCGTCGAGGGTCGAGCACATGCCATGGACGGAGAAACGACCCATAGGCAACGGCATGGAGGTTGGTGGGGAATCGCTTAAAGGCGCGGGGAACCACTAAATTGGCGAAGTGGTCGTAGAGCACACAGACCTCTACCCCGGCCGCCGCCCTGGCCGCCAGCCGCCGCTTAAACTCCTGACCAAGCTCGTCGCCCTTCCAGATATACGTCTCGAGCAGAATCGAGTGCCGCGCCCCATCTATCGCCCGCAGCATATCGTCGAATAGCTGACGCCCCGAGCCATACAGCCGAATAGCATTGCCTTCGACTTCCACCTCGTCGAACTCCATGCTGGGGAAGCCTCCCGCCGGCTGCCGGCGCTTCCGCCAGCCGGTGATCAGCATCAGGACGCCCACCGTCGCCAGTTGCGCGATCATCATCGCCCCGGCCGCGCGGACGACGATCCGGGGCGACCGGCGACGCAGCCGGGCGATGAATTCGCGGGCACGCGCAGCCGGACTATTCGACGGCGGCATAGAATTGCTCATCACCGCCTGAGCGGATATCGACTCTCCTGCCTTAGCGAGAGACACTCCGCTGCCTTTCGCCGCGGCGAAGGACGTACGATAACCCCTGCGCATTCCCCGACCGGGCGCCGGCTGGCGAGGACCAATCGAAGCATTTCCCACTCGTGGCCCACGCGAGCGTAGTCCGCTCAGTCATTCAAGGAGAGCACCATTTGCGGCGCGGCCTGGGTTCCGCCTCCAGTCGGGGCGATCGCGGTGCCCATTGCCAGGAACTCGATCACATGCGAACCCCAGCCATGGCTCTTCTCAACTAATCGGGTACTGACGATGCCCGCGGCCTGCACCTGATTTGCCTCAGCCTGCATCCGCTCCATAGCAAGCTCGCGCGCATCATAGAGCGCCTGGGTAAAATTGACCATCTCGACATTTTGGCCGGAATTCTTGAACGCCTGGCGCCATCCCTGATGAGCGACGTGATAGACGCAGTTACCCATGACCAGGGCAAGCGGGCGGAAGCCCGCCTGGAGCAGCGTCCAGAAATCCTGACCGGAGAGATCACTGCTGAACGGCTTGCCGGTGGAGGTGCGATGGCTCTGCCCATTCGCCGCCTTAACGGCGGTGCCTACAGCCAGGAACTCCGCCAGCGACTCGCCCCATTCGTACCTTCCGACCTCGAGCCGTACCCCGACCACACCGTCCGCGCCCAAGGCGTCCGCCTCCTCTTCCATGCGGGTCATGGCCAGCTCACGCGCGTGGTACATGGCCTGAGTGAGGACACCCATTTCCTGGTTCTTGCTCCAATTGGATTGCTGATAGCCGATATGATAAATGCTCGAACCCACCACCATGCCCATGGGTTCGAACCCGGCTTGTCTGACCAGCAGGAACTCGTTTACCGAGAGATCGCTCGTGAAGAACGCGGGTCGCCCGCCGCCCCCCGCCATTTGCTTGAGGCGCTCACGCGCGTGCTCGGGCAGGTCGCTTGGTCCGGGTGTACTCATTCCATCTCTCCCTCTAGACCGGCTATGGCCTCATCATTCGTGAATTCCGCCAATCCGTTGGCCTCGCTCAGGTCGATCAGCATGGCAGGCACCTGCGGTCGTGCGGCGCCCGGCGCCTGGAGAATTGCCGTTCCCCAACTGAGGTAACTCAAAATATAGTCTGTCCGCTCGTTGTCGTTGCTGTCCGTGCGGGGAATCTCACGCAGCCGGCGCACGATGTGAACTCCGACCACGCCGTGGGCCTGCATCTGGCGGGCCTGATCGTGCATTCGTCCGAATGCCTGACGCTGCGCGGCATACAGCGATTCAGTATACTTCTGATGTTCCTGGTTGTACCAACTTGAATTCTGCCAGGAATCGCCCCAATTAGTATAGATGTAGTATGTACAATTGCCGATGACGATCCCGGCCGGACGTCCTCCGGCATGGAGCAGGGACACGAACTCCTGGGCTGAAAAGTCGGAGAGGAACGGTGCGCCGGGCGTGCCGGATCCCGGCACGCTGATCGCCGTACCGATAGCGGTGACCTCGATCAGATCCTCTGACCAGCCTTTCGCCGTGATTTCCAGCTTGGTACCCACCACGCCGGCCGCCCCCATGCCGGCCGCCTCCTGGCGCATGCGGTCAAGCGCCGCCCGCGCGGCATCGTGTTGGGCCCGCGTTTGCGCCTCCATCTCTCCGGTAAAGGTCCATTGATTCCAACCGATGTGATAGACGCTGCTCCCCGTGACCAGCCCCAGCGGTTCGTAACCCGCGTTCCGCATCAGCAAAAACTCGTTGATGGAGAGGTCACTGGAAAACGGCGTCGCACCTCCCTGCCCGCTCCGGATCTGAGCGATCCGTTCCTGTGCTCGTACCGGCAGGCCACCTGCCGTCAGAGCCTGGAGGCTCCGTGCCTGGAGATCGGCTTCCTGTTGAGCCGCCGCTTGCGCCTGCTCTTTGCGTTGGCGCTCTTCGGGACTCTCGCGATGGAAAAACGGCATCCGTCCCCCTCTTTCCCGGCGCCCCGCGCCCGGTGCTTCTCGTGCGAGCCTCAGGTAAGTAGGCGCTCCAGAGCCATGCGGGCTTGCGTGTTGCGCGAGGCGTGCGCCGCCAGGTCACGCGAAAGCCCCTCGATCCACTCGTCGACTTGCAACTCCTCGGTTTTGAGGGCGATGCCCCGCACTACTTTCACGCGGCTGGCTCGCAACCCCCCGTGTCCCGCATGCTCTATGGCGTAGCGGTGTTCACCCAGTTCTACGCTTACCCGGTGTACGGGCTTCTCCTTAGCAAAGAAGCCTCCCTTTCGCTCTACCTGACACTGCGCGGGCAGCGCACCGCCCAGCTTTTCGGCCAGCGCGCCAAGGAAAGCCTTGGTGTCCGTCAGGTCGGCACGCAAGGACGAGGCGAGCACTTCAAAGCCAAGACCATCATTGAACGTGGAAAGATCGTCCACACCTATCCCCTCCTCCCGACAGCGCGCATCGGCGGCGCCATAATCTGTTTCCTGCACGCAGTATAGTCGCACCATGCGCCTGTCGCAAGCCGTGGAGATGGGGAATTATCTGAATGATGATCCTAACCCTAAAGTGTCAGGATCCCGGAAGAGTGATGCTTGATACTCGCCGAGCCGAAGCAGGTGTGGTCTCCCGGTCTATGACGCCCCGCCCAGGCGCAACACGGCATAGGAGAGGGCGCCGACGATTGCCGCGGCGGGAAGGGTCAGAATCCAGGCCGCGAAGATGGAGCCGGCGACGCCCCAGCGCACGGCACCAGGATTCCGCGTTGACCCGACTCCCACGATGGCGCTCGATACCACCTGTGTCGTACTTACTGGCAGTCCCAAAAACGAAGCACTGAGCAGGACGCTGGCCGAGGCGGCCTCGGCGGCGAAGCCGTTAATCGGTTCCAGGCTGATGATTCGTTGGCCCATAGTTCGGATGATCCGCCAGCCGCCGCTATAGGTACCTAAGGCGATGGCCGCCGCTGAGGACAGAATTACCCAGGTCGGCACGCTGAAATGCGACTGGTAGTGCCCCGCCACCAGGGCCAGCGTCATCACGCCCATGGTTTTCTGCGCATCGTTGGCGCCGTGACTGAACGAAACGAAGGCGGCCGAGACTACCTGGAGGCGTCGGAAGGTCCGATTCACCTTTGTGGGGCGCCATGAACGGAACAACCAGTACAGCGCCACCATGATCACGAAGCCGAGGGCGAAGCCCACCAAGGGTGAAACCAAGGCCGGTTCGATGACCTTCCGCCAGATACTCTGCCACAGGACGAAGTTGCCGCCGTGCGCCGCCATCATGGCGCCCACCAAGCCGCCAATCAAGGCGTGCGAGGAGGAACTAGGCAGTCCCAAACGCCAGGTAGCCAGATTCCAGAGGATAGCGCCGGTGAGCGCGGCGCCAACGATCGGTAAGGTGATCGCTCCGGTGTTCACGATGCCCTTGCCCACCGTCGCGGCCACCGCCGTGGTAAGGAAGGCCCCTGCTAGGTTGCACGCAGCGGACATCGCGAGGGCACGGCGCGGCGAGAGGGCGCGTGTGGAAATGGTAGTGGCGATGGCGTTGGCGGCGTCGTGAAAGCCGTTGGTAAAGTCGAAGGCAAGCGCCATCAAAATGATCAGCACGACGCCGACTTGATCGGTCACGAGTGAGCGCCCGCCGTCCGCGGTGAACCGCCGTAAGCGGAAGCGGAACCGATTTCCACACCAAAGGTGGAGTGACAGGCGCGGCCCGGAACAAGCCGAGTGGCGTTGTTTAACACACCCTCATTGTGCCGACCCGCCGGCGAAAAAGCTGTAAGAGAACGCCGGATTCGTGTTAAATCTGTGTTAAAGATTTGTACTACATAGAGGGTTGTCCTGCCTTTTGTCCATTGGGCGGGTTGGGGGACA
Organism: Chloroflexota bacterium; assembly: GCA_025924845.1. The sequence continues at coordinate 9,997 of JAICHN010000143.1, forward strand.
CAGCGGAGCGGCTGAAAACATCGAGTCGAGCCTCCACAGCGTGATAATCGCCAAAACAAGACCGGGAACCTGGTAGTGTTGGTTGAGGGTCATGCGCAACACTGGGCCAATATACATGGAGGCCAGGGTAATGATGATCGCGGTACGATCCGCTCGCGCGATGTTCGGAACGGAATAAGCTGCCACGAGAACTACCGCCGGTAGCGCCAGAATTACCGTGTCGTAAATATGGGCAAAGGGCGAGACGAAGACGGTAACCACTACCAGGAGCGCCCAGCGTACGGCAAAGGAACGCCCCCCCGCTTGCCATGGGCCGCGCCATTTCCAGGCGAGTCCGGCAACCAACGTGATACTTATTAGCTGTGCCAGGCGATTGGCCGCCATGCTGTGTGGCCACTGCTGCAGCAGCAGACCGTGTAGGCCGGGAACATCGACCTGCATTCCGTCATTGGTGAAGGTGCCGTTGTACAGTAGTAGCTGCAGGTGAGCGTAATCCAAGAAAATCGAGGGCCCGACTACCAAAAGCGAACCTATTGCCGCGAGTGCGGCGACCAGTACGTACGCCAGGACACTGCGCCATTGTCGTTTATAGATCAACAGCGGCAGGACGAGAAACGCTACCTGTGGCTTTATGAGGGTTAGTGCCAGGGCCGCGCCCGCCCACGCATAGTATCCTCGAAATGACAGCCACATCCCGCATGCCAGCCCGAAGAGCACCCATGCGGATGACTGCCCGAGCACGACGAGGAGCATCATCACTGGCACCGAGCACACCAAGTAGGCAAGAAAAACGAGCCAAACCATCTTGCGCGGTC
>JAICHN010000144.1 GCA_025924845.1 Chloroflexota bacterium
GAATTGGCCTGAACCGCGGTCGTCTTTTATAAGCGTACCCGTGCCGCCGGTTCCCGCCACCAGCCATTTGGATGAGGCCGTCCGTTTAACCGCCTTAGCCTTCCCCACACCTGGTATGGTAGAGAGAACGATTCGCAGGCAGAGGAAAGGAACGCTCGGTTGGTCATTGATGCCATGGCAAACATAGCGACTCGCAATCAACGTCGTCCGCGCATTTTAGTCGCCGATGAGTTCGCTCAAGAGGGGATGACCATTCTCCAGGAACGAGCCGAGGTAGTCCACCGCCCCGGCCTGAACGAGACCGCGGTGATCGAGGTGCTGCGCGACGGCAATTATCAGGCGATGGTAGTGCGCAGCGCCACGCGGGTGACCGATGCGGTTTTGGCCGCGGCGCCCACGCTGCAGGTGGTGGCACGGGCCGGGGTAGGGGTGGATACGATCGATGTCGACGCCGCCACGCGGCGGGGCGTCCTCGTGATCAACATGCCCACCGGCAACACGATCACCACGGCCGAACATACGCTCGCCCTCCTGTTCAGTATGACCCGCACCATTCCCCAGGCCAACGCCAGGCTGCGGGCGGGAGAATGGAATCGGAAAGATTATTTGGGCGTCGAGTTGGCCGGTAAGACGCTGGGCGTGGTTGGTCTGGGGCGCATCGGTACCGAGGTGGCACGGCGCACCCAGGCGCTGGGCATTCGCGTGCTTGCTTACGATCCGTATGTGGCGCCGGAGGTTGGCGAGCGGCTGCGCGTGCCGCTTCTCGGCTCGCTGCATGAAATGCTGAGCGAGTGCCAATTTCTCACCGTTCACACGCCGCTCACCGCCGAGACGCGCGGCATGATCGATGCCGATGCCCTGGCCGCTATGCCGCGAGGAGCGCGAGTCGTGAACTGCGCGCGTGGCGGCATCATTGCCGAGGACGCACTGTTGGCGGCCTTGAACTCTGGACATATTGTGGGCGCGGCCATCGATGTATTGGAAGGCGAGCCGGTACGGGACCCTCATCACCCGCTGATTTCTCATCCCAAGGTAGTGTGTACTCCCCATCTCGGGTCGGCTACCATCGAGGCCGAAATCAAGGTAGCTATCGGTACCGCGCGGGACGTCCTGGTGGCGCTTGATGGGGGCGGCGTCGGCGCCGCCGTGAACGGCCCGCTCAGCGGCGGCGACGGTCTGATCAATCCCAAACCGTATATCACCCTGGCCCGTCGGCTCGGTGAGCTGGCGGTGCAGTGGGACACCGGACCGCTGCGCCGCCTGGAAGTGCATGTCGCCGGCGAGGCGGCGGCGCTCAATCGCGCCCCACTTACCGCCAGCGCGCTTGCCGCCGTGCTCGACCAGGTGCTGGATGTCAGAGTCAATCTGGTCAATGCGCGCCTCATTGCCGAGCAGCGTGGCCTGCACGTTGAGGAGGGAGCGGACGACGGCGACCAGCCGTTCCGGGGGTCGCTGAGCCTGTATTTGCAACGCGACGAGCGGCATTTTGTGACCTTGCACGGTACAATTGTGCATGAAGAGCCGCGCCTCACCGCGATCAACGATTTCCCGGTCGAGCTACCGATCACGCCAGGCACCTGGCTCTGTACTCGCCACGACGATCGACCCGGCCTGATCGGTGAGCTTGGCTCACTCCTGGGCCGTCACAACATCAACATCGGTTTCATGCAGCTTGGCCGCGACCAGCCTCGAGGCACCGCGCTGATGATCGTCGGTCTTGACGATCCGCTCAATCCGGAATTGCTGGCCCAGATCGAGGCGCTTCCCGCCGTGAAGAGCGCCCGCGTGGTGACTATTCGCTAACGACGAATCCTCGGGAACGACGCCTAGCGGTAAACCCGTATGCTTAGCGTAGGGCTTGCGCCCCAGTTTGCGCGCAACCTCAAGCCGGCGGCTCACTCCGGCCACCGGCTTGATGCGCTGGAAGGACTATGCACATGAATGCCCTTAGTGGGAACGAGACGCGACGACGCTTCCTGGACTTCTTTGTCCGGAACGGGCATACCGAAGTGCCGAGTGGTCCCCTGATTCCCGGTAACGACCCGACTCTGCTATTCACCAACGCCGGTATGGTGCCGTTCAAGGATACCTTCCTCGGCTTGGAGAGCCGCCCCTACTCACGGGCGGTTACCGCCCAAAAGATACTGCGGGTCTCCGGGAAGCACAACGACCTTGAGGAGGTCGGCTTCTCGCCGCGCCACCATACTTTTTTCGAGATGCTGGGTAACTTCTCGTTCGGCGACTACTTCAAAAGCGATGCCATTCACTATGCCTGGCAGCTCCTTACCGAGGAGTTCGCTCTCCCCATCGAGCGCCTCTGGTTCACGGTGTTCGCCGGCGACGCCGAGGTGCCGGCCGATGACGAGGCGGCGCGGCTATGGATCGAGGCGGGCGCCGCTCCGGATCGCGTACTGCACTTCGGGCGCAAAGATAACTTCTGGCTGATGGGCGATACCGGACCTTGCGGTCCCTGCTCCGAAATTACCGTCTATATTGGGGACGACCTGAGTAAGATGCGCGCCGAGGGCGTAAACAGCGAAGATCCCGACTACGTGGAGATCTGGAATCTGGTTTTCATGCAGTTCGACAAGGCCACCATGCGCCCCTTGCCCCGCCCGTCCATCGACACCGGCATGGGTCTCGAACGTATATGCTCGGTCCTTCAAGGCGTCCGATCCGACTACGAAACCGATCTCTTCCGCCCCATCATCGAACGACTGATCACTCTAGCCGGCGGCGACGACATACACTATCAGGCCCACCAAACCGCCTACAGAGCAGTGGCCGATCACACGCGCGCCTGCGCCTTCTTGGTGGCCGACGGCATACTTCCCGGCAACGGGAATCGATCGTATGTCTTGCGCCGCATCCTCCGCCGAGCCGCCTATCAGGGGCGGACCATAGGACTGACCAAACCGTTTCTGGCCGAGACGGCCGATGTCGTCATTGGGATCATGGGCGACGCCTATCCAGAACTACGGCGGAGACGCGACTTCATTCTAGAGACGCTCACCGACGAGGAAGAGCGATTTGGCCGGACGATCAGCAGCGGGCTGACTCTGCTTGACCAGGAACTGGCACGGGTAGAGGTGGGCGAGCCGCTTCCTGGCCAGGTCGCCTTTGCCCTCTACGATACGTTCGGGTTTCCTCGCGACCTCACCGAACGCATCACCGCTGAACGCGGCTACGGCGTGGACCTTCCCGCCTACGAGGCGGAGATGGAGGCGCAGCGGGCACGGGGCCGGGCCGGCGCTCAGTTCAAGCGATCGGCTGAGGGTGAGCTATGGGCCGGCCGGGAAATCGCGCCGACCGAGTTTGTCGGTTATGGGGCCGCCGTGAGCGAGGGTACCGTACTCGCCCTGATGATTGAAGGCGACGCGGCGAGCGAGGCCCACACCGGGCAATCAGTTGGCATCGCGCTCGATCGCACCGCGTTCTATGCTCAGGGAGGGGGCCAGGTCGGGGACACCGGACTCCTGATCGGCCCCGCCGGGCGCGCCCGGGTGAGCGACACTCAACGACCCATACCGGGCCTGATCGTTCATATCGCCGTGATGGAAGAGGGCACGATTGCGATTGGCGATCCGATGCGGGCCGAGGTGGACAAGGAGCGCCGCCACGACGTGGAGCGCAACCATACCGCGACCCATCTGCTGCATCGCCTGGCGCGTCAGGTGCTGGGTGAGCATGCCGCGCAGGCGGGTTCGCTCGTGGCGCCGGATCGCCTGCGCTTTGACTTCACCCATGGCCGCGCCGTGTCGGAGGACCAATTGCGCCGCATCGAGCAGGGCGTCAACGAATGGATCCGCGCCGACACGCCGGTTAATTGGCTTACCACCAGCTATCAAGAGGCGTTGGATCAGGGCGCCATGGCCCTGTTCGGCGAAAAGTATGGCGACCGCGTGCGCATGGTCACCGCGGGCTGCGAACAGGCCGACTTCTGTTCACGCGAACTCTGCGGCGGTACCCACGTGGCGCGGACGGGTGAGATCGGCCTGTTCCACATCCTCCAGGAGACGAGCAGCGCGGGCGGCATCCGCCGGATCGAGGCGGTGACCGGGAAAGGCGCCGAGGAGTGGGCGGTGGGGCAGGCAACCATGGTACGCGAGGCCGCCGATCGCCTTGGCGCGCCGCCCGCGCGGCTACTTGAACGGATTGATGGTTTGCTGGCCGAATTGCGCCGGAGCCGACAACAAATAGAGCAGCTCCGGAACCAATCGGCCCAAGGCACCAGGGAGGCGCTCCTTGAGCAAGTGAGGACGGTCGGTGATGTGCCTGTCCTGGCAGCCAAGGTAGACGTGGCGGACGGCAAGGGCCTCGATGATCTGGGTGATTGGCTGCGCGACAAATTGGGCTCGGCCGTGCTGGTACTGGGCGCGGTCATCGCCGACAAACCACACCTCCTGGCCGTGGTGACGCCCGATCTTACCGCGCGCGGCTACCATGCCGGCAATCTCGTCAAGCGGCTGGCGCCGGTGATCGGCGGCGGCGGCGGCGGTCGTCCGGATCGGGCCTCGGCGGGGGGACGCTCCGTCGAGCGCCTTGATGAAGCGCTGGCCCTCGTGGAGCGCATCCTGGCCGAGAAGCAAGCCGGCAGTTAGGTTAGTAGAGGATGTGTCTTACTCCTCGCGGCGCGCGTAAGCCACCACATCTTCCAAACTCATCCTCGCGCCTTCCTCCCACCGCGCCGCCAGCACGGTAGGCGACAATTGGCCGCGGAGGGCGGCGAGATTGCGGTCATAATCGACCTTATCCCCTTTGTGGAACCCAGCCCCGACCTTTGTCCGCAACAACTCGGCGGCACCGAGTAAGCGAGCGGCCCTTTCCGGGCCACCGGTTAGCCGATCGAGGGCCGCCAGGCCCTCCAGACAAGCGATGATCCCCACCTGGTTCCCTGCCTTATCGTGCATCACCAGGCTCTCCAGGTAGAGGAGGCGCGCCCGCGCATAATCGCCCTGGTAACGGAGAACCTCGGCCAGATTGACCGTCATAATGGCGACACCCTGTTCATCTTCCATAGAGCGATAGATGGCCAGGGCGTCCTCATAGCGCCGCGCCGCCAGCGGATAGGCATTGTCCTCGGTGGCAACCACCCCTAAGTTACCCATCGCCCGCGCCATCCCGTTGAGATCGCCCAACTCGCGCGCCAGAGCCAGGCTCTCCTCATGAAGCGCGGTGGCGCGCGAAACATCTCCCAGGATGCGGGAAACGAGGGCAAGAATATTCAGGCCCGATGCAACGCCTTTATTGTCACCTAAACTCCGGTAGAGCCGTAATGCCTCCTCCCCCAGCACGATCACGCGCGCGTAGTCGGATTGCTCATTCGCCAGCACACCGGCCCCATACAGCGCCTTGGCACGCGCCGGCAAGGCCTCGGGGGCCGAACTGCCCGGCGAGGCCAACAGCCGTTCAAGCCGCCATCGTCCTTCACTGAGGTGACTATGGGTGTTCCAGAACCGCCACAGAGACCCGGCCAATCGTAGACCAAGCACCACATCATGCTCACCCGCCCACTCCAGGGCAGCCCGCATATTGTCGTGCGCCGCTTTGAGGCGCTCGAACCAGTAGACCTGCCGCGGTCCCGTCAACTCCGGTTCGGCGGCGAGCGCCACGCCGAGATAATGCAGCGCATGGCGCCGCCGCAGTTCGTTCGCCTCGCCGGTGGCTTCCAGACGTTCGAGGCCGTATTCGCGGAGCGTCTCCAGCATGCGAAACCGTGCCGACGCCTGTTCATCAACCTCGAGTGCCTCGGGGACGGCGTCTCGCATCACCAGACTATGGTTCATCAGTTCTTCCAGACCTGCGTACAGGCTGAGCGGTATCGCCTCCGGCTCAGGCCCGGCTCCGCTCGCCGCGAACTCAGGTAAGCACACCGCCGCGGCAGCCTGCATCGACCAGCCGCCCGCGAATACGCTGAGCCGCGCAAACAGCGCCGTTCCCTCGGCGCCCAATTGCTCGCAACTCCATTCCAACGTGCCGCGAAGGGTCTGCTGGCGCTCGGGTAGGTCCAGGGGTCCGGCCACTAAAAGATCGAGCCGCTGCTCCAGGCGGCGCAGAAGAACGGGCGGCGGCATGACGCTCACGCGAGCTGCCGCCAACTCAATAGCCAGCGGTAAGCCGTCCAGGCGGGCGCAAATTTCCGCAACGACGGGCGCAGTCTCGTCGGTGAGCTGAAAGCCGGGCCACGCGGCGCGCGCGCATTGCGCAAAAAGGGCTACCGCCGCGTACCCGGCAAGGTGCGCGGCGCCTTCCCCCGCTGGGGGCGGCAGAGCTAGGGGAGGGACCGGGAAAAGGTGCTCGCCGCGTACGCGAAGGGCGACGCGGCTGGTAGCGAGCACCTGAAGGGCTGGGCACTGTACCAGGATTTGAGCAATCATGGGAGAGGCGCTCAGCACCTGTTCGAGATTATCCAACAGGAGGAGCATCCTCTTATCGCGCAGATAACTGATCAGTTTGTCGGGCAGCGGCCTGGCTCCCAAATCGCCCAGGCCAAGCGCATGCCCAATGGCCGAAGGCACCAGGTGAGGGGCCGTCACGGCGGCCAGATCCACGAAGACGGCCCCATCCGCGTAGGTTCGGCTCAGGTCATCCATCAGTTGGAGGGCAAGCCGCGTCTTTCCGATGCCGCCGGGACCGATCAAGGTCAACAGGCGAATCTCGGGGCGGGCCAAAAGGGCTGAGGCGGCAGCGACATCATGGTCCCGGCCAATCAGCATGGTGAGCGGCTGAGGCGCCGCGAACCGCGCGGTCCCCGAGGAACGGCGGCCGCGGCCGGAGGTTCCTCGTCTCCGAGGGGTCGGCGTTACGAGGGCCAGAAGCGCCGCCAGCGGCTCCCCGGACAGACCCAGTGCCCCGGCCAGGCGGCGAATCGTGCCGTCTTGGGGTTGGGACGTTCCCCGTTCAAGATCCTGAATGCCGCGAACACTAACCCCGGACCGCTCGGCAAGCGCTTCCTGGGTTAAACCGGCGCTCTGTCGGTATTCTCTGAGCGCTTTCCCAAAAGGAGAAGGCTCATCCGTGCGCACACCAGCCGTACCTGCCACGGTGTTTCACCACTTCGCCGCGAAAGCTCAATGGGGGCGCGTTCGCGCGTCTCCCTGAATGATAGCAGATTACCTGGCGCCTTATGGCACTTTTCACGCTGCAAACTCGTCCCGCATTTACGTGGGTAATTCCGCCGAACTGCGTGGCCCGCTGTTCCGGTTCAGCGCATACTCAGCGTGGCGAAGGACCGGCCCCAATGGCGGCGCCGGCCACGCCACGTAAGATCTAGGAGCCAAAGCAGAGTGCCACAAGGGGAGTTACGCGAGCTGGACTCGTATCAGATGCAACCTTTCGGAGAGCGGTCGGCCGAACGGCAGGACGCACCATACGGGGGGACCCTCATCGCCCAGGAGATGTATGCCGCCTATACGGCGGACTGGGAATCAATGAAGCTGCCTGCGAAGCACGAGCAACCAGGTCTTGAACCGAAGAGACCGGATCGCCCGTCTGCGCGGCAGGTATTTCCTGTATATCTGTTCCGCATCGGCGCCGACGACCGAATCAGTGACGCCCTGAGGGATAGCACGAGCCCCTTCCCGCTTCCTGTGCCGGCCCGGCGGGGCGCGACGTGGACCAACCTTGACGCCGGCTTGACGGACGCCTTCTGGGATGCGGTAGATGTCGTACGCCGTACCGGCACGGCCGGCCGAATCGAACATACCGTGCGTACGCGGACCGAGACGGTTCTCTATGAAATCTGGATAGCGCCGACGCCCACCAATGACCTGGTCGGTATCGCATGCGACATGACGGGGAGTCTGTACAGGGCGAGCGGTGTGCGCGCCGGTGAGGGCGCCGCTGAGCGCGTGATCGCCAATCTTTGGCAAGAGAAGCATAGGCTGGAAGTGGAGAGGGATCAACTTCTGAGCTTGGCCACTCACGATAGCCTGACTGGGATCTGGAATCGAAGAGCCATCCTTGAGCTTCTGGCAAAGGCGCTGGCGGGCACGCTCCGTGAGATCCGGCCGGTCACCGTCCTCATGGCGGATATCGATCGCTTCAAGCGCGTCAACGACCGCTTCGGCCACCAGATTGGGGATGCGGTTCTGCGGGAAACGGCACGCCGCTTCCGCCTATGCGTGCGGCGTTCGGACGAAGTTGGCCGCTACGGAGGCGAGGAATTCCTGATCGTGCTTCCCGGTTGCGGCGCGGCAGCAGCAATTTCGCGCGCCGAAGAGTTTCGGGCCGCGATTAGCGGCAAGCCGTTCCAGACCGCGGGGAGGCATCTGCCCGTAACATGCAGCTTAGGACTCTACAGCATCTTCGGGAGCGGCTATGACTGTGAAGAGGTCATCCGCAAAGCGGACACTGCCCTGTATCAGGCCAAGCGGAGCGGACGAAACAGGGTCGAGATCGCCGGATAACGCCACCCCGGCGCTCCCCGCCGTCTCCGACGAGGCCGGGGTGGGGCGGCCCACGCAGCTGGTTCCCACGGCCTTCACAACGCGTGGGCGGTCAAAGTGGTCACTGGGCCGACGGTGACCCATGGATGGATGAACGCGCGGTTTCGTCTACAACCGCCGTGCAGCGCTCGAACGCATCGGCTGGAGCGCCTCCGCCCAACGTTGCAGTTCATCCAGCATTGCGGTCGCGGCGTTTTCCATTACCTCGTTCGCCCGCAGGTTCCCCTCCTTGTCGATGAACTGGGCCACGAATGGAATGGACACCGCTTCGAACAGCGGTACCATTTTTAGGGCCGTGACGACCTGTTTGATCATCTGCGCGGCCCGCGTTCCGGCGGCGACACCCCCATAGCTGACCAGCCCTACCGGCTTATAGGCCCATTCTTGATTGAGATAATCGATTGCATTCTTGAGGGGTGCGGTGAAGCCGTAATTGTACTCCGGCATTACGAACACGAAGGCGTCGGCAGCCTCGACCCGCGCGCTCCAGTCCTTCGTGTGCTGATGCATATAATCGTGAAAACGGGGATGCTTTGGCTCGTCCATGAAGGGCAGTGCGAGCTTGGCCAGATCAACCACATCGAGGTTGAAACCGCCATGGGCCTCGGCGCGCGCCTGGAACCACCGCGCTACCGGTAAGCCGACCCGGCCGGGCCGTGTACTGGCAATAATGATCATGAGAGTGGGCATGGAACGACCTACTCCTATCACGGTCGGAATCCTGATCGGGCCATGGCGGACAGTGTCTGCCCACGCCGATAGGTGATACATAGGTAAAGCCTAGCACATACCGGATAGTGGGGTACTCACCCCAGACGAAATCCTGTTTGTCGCGCCCCGGATCCGTGCTGTACACTCGGGTCAATCGGCGGACGACCTCGCCGCGGCATTATTGCGCCAGGGCTTCACGCTTGCCTTCGTGAAGCACTTTTTGGTCGTTTAGCTCGGGCGGGAGGACATTTCGAGATGCGTCTACTGTCGCGCGGCCGACCCCGGGTCTCCGTCACACGCATTACCTTCTCTATCGCTCTGATCGGAGGGCTCATCCTGGCCGGCGCCCCGGCTCCCGCCTCCGCGCGACCTGGGTCGGCGGGCGGGTCAGTTGATAACGGCTCGATGACGCTCACCGAGGACGGCCTGGCTTCCGATATCGACCCGGCGAACAACGAGTCCGAGTATGGCGACGTCATCGAACGCAATATCGACGAAACGCTGGTTCGCCTGGCGGGCGCCACTCTGAACAGCTTCGAGCCCGACCTGGCTACGTCCTGGTCCTCCAACCAGAATAAGTCGGTGTGGACCTTCCACCTCCGGCAAGGCGTCATGTTCCATACCGGCCGCTGCTGCGTGACCGCCGACGATGTGAAATACTCGCTGGGACGGAGTGTTGCCGCTCAGCTTGGCGGTTCTTATATGCTGAGCCGCTTCTTCGACGCCAAGAATCCGTTCAAACAAATCAAGGTGATCGACCCTTACACGATCCAGTTTGATCTGGGCGTTCCCCAACCGACCTTCATCTCGGCCATGGCTCAGGACTACAATTCACTGATCCTCGACGCCAAGGCCGTGAAGGCTCACGCCACCAAGGCCGATCCCTACGCGCACGACTGGGTGTCTCGGCACGACGTCGGAACCGGCCCCTACACCATCGCAAGCTGGGCCGCGAGCCAGCAACTGGTATTGACTCGCTTCGCGGGCTATTGGGGAGGGTGGAGTGGGGCCCATTTCAGTAAGGTCATCGTCAGCGAGGTCGATGACTCCACCACGCGTCGCGAACTGATTGAAAAAGGGCAGGCCGATATTACCTTTGACCTCACGCCCCAGGATCTCAACGCGCTCAAGAACGAACCTAAGGTGCGGGTCGTGGCCCCCTACGCCACCGAAATATACTATGTGGCCATGAATCCTTACGGCCCGCTGGCCAGTCCACTGGCCCGCCAGGCTATATCCTATGCTTTCGACTACAATGCGCTGATCAACGGCGTCATGGGCGGGTATGCCCATCGTGCCTACGGTCCGATTCCTCAGGTGGTCAAGGGCTTTGACCCTCATGCCTTCCACTATCAGACGGATCTGGCCAAAGCAAAGCAACTCCTCCAGCAAGCGGGCGTTCCGGCCGGCACCACGCTTACCTACGACTTCGACGATGTATTTCCTAACCTGACGATCGGGCAAATCTTGCAGGCCCAATTGGCCCGGATCGGCATCACCGTCCAGCTGAAGCAGCTCGACAACGCCGCCTATACCAATATCATCTACGATGCCGACAAGCCCGCCGACCGGCCGAGCTTCATGCCCTACCAGTGGTGGCCCGACTACAACGA
>JAICHN010000145.1 GCA_025924845.1 Chloroflexota bacterium
CAAACCGGCTGCGGCACTGGTCGATCGCCGCCGTCGTTGGGGCGGTTGGTTTCCGGGGCGTCGCCATGCCACACCTCCCGCAGGAACAGCCTGACGCACAATTCCTCACTTTTAGCTTACCCTTAACCTGACCAACCAGCGTCTAGTACACGGTCACCCCAACCTCCTGCTGCCGCACATAGTCCCAGTCTATGGCAACGCCAAGGCCGGGGCCCTGCAGCACCGGCACATGGCCGCGCTCATCAATGGCGTCCAGTGCATCGGAATAGTCGATGTAGATGGAACGCGTCGCGGGCACCTTGGGATGGACCAGGCCCAGTTCGTAGTAATTGGTATTGCGGATTGCCGCCATACAGGCACGGTGGGCTGGGCCGGGAGCATGGATTTCGACGTCGAGGCCAAAGCCCTCGGCGGCGTGGGCAATCTTCATCACCCCGGTGATCCCGCAGTCGTAGTCGGGGTCGGCGCGCACGAAGTCCGTGGCGTCCGCGGTAATGAAGTCCACCTGCTGCTCGAAGCCCCTCACGTGCTCGCCTTGCAGCAAAGGTGTCTTGATCATCTGGCGAAGCTTGCGGTGGGCGAAACGCGAGACGCCGCCATCCTTGAACGGGTCTTCGTACCAGAAGAAACGCGCCTCGTCGCAGGCACGGCCCACCCGCAGGGCATCGGCAAACGTCTCGTATTCACAGGCCGGGTCGAGCATCAGGTCCATGCCCTCTCCGACGTGCCGACGCACCTTTAGAACCGTGGCGGATTCACGGGCGATGAGGCCACGGCCCCAGCCGTGGATTTTGAAGGCCGGGTAGCCCATGTCACGGCACTGCACGGCGAAATCGGCGAAGGCTTCGGGGCTATCCAGGCCGCCGTTGTCATCGCCATGGTAGGTACTGGCATAGGCAGGCAGGCTGGTCTTCCAGCCGCCCAGCAACTGCCAAACGGGAGCATTATAGAGCTTACCGGCGATGTCCCAGAGGGCGATATCGACGGGACCGATGCCCATCCGATCGTGCTTGCGCAAGGCCCTCTTCACGTCGTTGTAGATCAGTTCACGTTCGAGCGGATTGCGTCCGATCAGATAGGGGGCGAACATGCCCACCTGGGCATATGAGGCGGCATCACCGCCGGCATACTCACCGGTGATGCCTGCGTCGGTCTCGATAGTGAGCACGTAGCTTCGCGTACGGCCATGGGCGCCTGCCTCATAGACGCTGTTGAAGCCATTGTAGTCTCGACCCAGTTCGTTGACCTCCTTCGTGTATTCGTGGATGCTGACATGGGTGATCTTGAGCGTGGCAGGCATATGATTCAGTTCCTTTTCTAAGCGCCGGGAACCAGTTAAGGGCTGCTCGGCGCGGAGTACGACAGGACGGGCTTTCTCCTGCATCTTCCCTGATTGCGATGACCCTCGTCGAGAGTAGCAGGCGCACCCTTCTCGATCAGGGCTGGGCGTGCCCCATCCAGGTATGCCTCGGCTGGAATCCGAGTTCCTCCTTAGCCCGCTTGTTGCTCAAGAGCGTTTCGTGCTCGCCCAGTTCCCTGGTCAATCGTACGTGCGGAAAATAGCGCTGAAGAAGCTGTCGCGTCGGTAGATTCGAGGAAACCTCATCGTTGGCGATGTTGAAAACCCGGAAACCGAGTCCGGCCCGCTCAACACCAAGCCGGCAGGCCTGGGCGAGGTCGCGCGCATCGATATAACTCCACGCATTGCGTTTGCGCTTCCCAGGGTCAACATATCCGGAAATCAGGTCCGGATATTCGTCCGGTTCAATGACGTTCCCGATGCGGAACGCGTACACGTCCATGCCGTCACGCAGATGGAAGGCCCGTCCTGTCCTTTCGTTGACTACCTTGGAAAGGGCATAAGAATCCATGGGATCAACCGGATAGTCCTCATCTAACGGGAAATAGACCGGGTCGCGGTCATCGAAGGCGAAACAGATGCCATAGGTTGTTTCACTGGAGGCGATAACCACTTTTCTGATCCCCAGTTTGGCCGCGGCATCAAGGGCATTGTAGGTACTGATGGTGTTGATGCGGAACACTTCGTTATCCGGCACTATGAAGATCGATGGGATCGCCGCCAGATGGACGATGGCGTCGATCGGCTGGGGTCGCATCGATCCGCTCTCGCCGTCGCCGACAAATCCGGCCAGGGCGTTGAATACCTGACCGAGGTCCGTAAGATCGGTGATCAGCGTGGGTGCGGGCAGCCCCGGCAACGCCTTGAGGTCCAGATTAAGCACACGATAGCCGTGCTCAACGAACTCCCGCACCACGTAGCGGCCCGCTTTGCCGCTCCCTCCGGTAACGATAACCTGGCGCACACGTCGCGATTCCGCCATTCCGCTTCCTCCTCTGCCGGCGCTTCCGGCGTTCACATTTGTCGCAGGCAAGGGTGAATTCTCCCGGCACACCGGACGTACTGGGCGTATCCCGGTGCAGTGCATGATGCGGCGCCGATAGCGCAAACGGAAGATGCCACGATCCTGTGTCGGCGCGTCGCCTCGTCTAAGCGTATCAAGGACAGTAGATACGCCGGCAGGCCGCGGACCAAGCGTGCCGTGGATTCATTGTTTAAGTTAGTCGCTCATGTATCCGCGAAATTACGCTGTTGTTCTATAAAGAAAGAAGCGGAAAGGACAACCCTGCCCGAGTGATGGAATTACCTGGATATCGCTCGGGCAGGGTTGTCTACCAACGGGCGGGTCGCTCGGAGGAACCGAAACGGCTGACCGGCGGGTTCTCCGCCGAGCATATTTACATGGTGCCCGGCTTACCAATCAGAACGCCCCAGAGCGGTGTTGCCGGAGTATGGACCCTCGCAGAGACTTCAGCAGTCACGAGGATGGCCGGTACGTGCTTCATCATTATAGTGGCGGTGCCGGCGTAGGTACCGGCGCCGGTCGCGTGGAGCGGGATGGCCACTGCTCCGGGCAATGGCGAGGCGCCCTTGGCCGGCTGGGTGGGGGGCTTACTGCCGCTCTTCGCGGGTGGTTTCATCATGGCGGCGTTAATTGCCCAGGCGACATACGCATGGCGGATTGGGGTTGTCTTCAGGGTAGACGGCACGGGCATGGCCGAGAGTGTGATCCTCACCTTAAAGTCATCGGACGCGGTTTGCACCACCGAGGCGATACCATGGGCCATAGCGGCCATCTTGGTGCCGCGCAAGGGAAATGTCGTGGTCGTGCTCGCGGCGGACACGGACGCGGTGAGGCAAGATGCGGCGAGCGCAATGCTGCCGGTGAGGGCAAACAGGCGTGGAACGAACGTCATGAACGGACCTCCAGGGTACGGGTTAGCGATGGAAGAGCCAAAGACAGCTGCATGGTCCAGCGAAACGTCCTGATCGACCGTCTTGGAGTACCTCCTTTCTCGCTGTGGCATCAGACATCAATGCTGGGGCGCCGACAATGGCGTACCAGCGTCCATGCTTTGTAGATGTTGAGAGTAAACTATGGTCAGTGCGGGGGATGTGCGCGACCCCTATGAGGCATATACGCGGGAGGTGACTCAACGTTTACCGGCTTGATCAGCCTGGCGCCGCGGACCACTCCGCAAGAATAGCGGGCTCGGCGCACGGGCTGGTCACTATCGCCCTGGATGCCGCGCGGCAAGTAGAGTATGGTGAGGGGGCGCAACATGTGTGAAGAGGGAAGGAGCTTGCCGCCATGCCGGAGAAACCCGCACAAGATAAGACCGAGCGATCACTGGCTGAAGGTCGAAGCACCTGCATGCTGAAAGCAAAGGAATTGGGGCATACACTCGGGCCGTGGCACTTCAATCCAGCCGGAGAAGACACGGTATCGATTACCAGTACCTGCACAAGCTGCGGCGCCGCGGCTACCGTGACGCGCGGGAGACGCGACGTCGTCACGATTTCCGATCAGGACATCACGAAGGGCAGTATGGACTTTGCGCTAATCCTCCGCTGCCCAAATGAGATTGCCCAGATTAGTCACCTGGATGAGTGAGTCATGGCCAAAAACAATCGAACTCCGGCTTAGGTTCGGCGCCTGGGTCTACCCGTACTGCCTCACCGAATGGTCTCTGTCTCGTCGTAGTTTGCCTGCTGCCATGCAGACTGAGAAATACGGTGACCCACCCGCAGCGGCACGTCATGTTTGCGAGCGCCTGGCCGCTCTGCCGTTCGACGGAAGTCATCCACTCGAACGCTTCACGGCTGCTCCGTACTTCTCAGCCCGCACGCTCCCACGGCCGGATTACCAGCCGGCGCCGGTACCGCGGCAAACGATACGAAGCCCAACGTAGGGGTCGGCGTGACACTTCCCATACGACGTCGGCAGTTGGGAGATCGGGGTCGAACCATCGCAGAAGATATGGCCATCGCCATCCGAGTCGTTAACGCAGCCGTAGGCTGACATTGGTAGCGTGGCGGAGATACTCGGGTCCTTCTGCCGCGTGGTGGCACTCGGCTGGGGATTCAGCGCCGCGGCGCCCAGGCCGGCGGCCACCAACGAGCCGACAATCAGATACGAGGCAGTGCGTCCTCTGGCGAGCCACACCAACGTACGTGTCTCCATGCGGTCCAGCAGGCGCTTCACAGCAGCCATGATGATCTTCCCTTTCGCTGATCAGTGGTCGTGCCGTTTGCACTATACCAGCACGGATCATAAGGTTGGCAATAGCGCAGGCTGCCGGCGGTCGGCATGATGGTGATGTATGTATCGGGCCTCTCGTGGCACGGCCTCGGTCGGGTGTCCCTGAGGATCATGCGTCGGTGCGGTCCGCAAACCAGGTATCGTGGCTGAGCGAAGCGGGCAAGCGTCCAGGCTGGAGCGTCCGGACGCTGCAGGTCCCTCTCCACAGGTGAACAGGAAGCGGCTGAAGGAGACATGAAATGCGGATAGTACTGCTTGGGCCTCCTGGTGCGGGGAAAGGAACGCAGGCAGAGCGACTCGCCGGCGACACCGGAGCGCGCCATATCTCAACCGGCGACCTGGTACGCCGAGAAATAGCGGCCGGTACACCGCTTGGTCACGTGCTCAAGGGTTACAGTGATCGCGGCGAGTTGGTGCCGGATCACCTGATCATCGATCTTGTCGCACCGCTTATAGCAGGTGCACCGGCCTGGGTTCTGGATGGCTTTCCTCGCGATGCAGCACAGGCTCGGGCGCTCGATGCCGTGCTCAGAACCTACGGCACCACAATCGACCGCGTGATTGCCCTGCGGATCGCGGACGATGAGTTGATCGAGCGTATGCGAAACCGGCGGATCAGTCGCACGACCGGCAAGACATACAATCTGAGGTCCGACCCGCCGCCGAATGACGACCCCGGTCCTTTCGTGCAACGCGCCGACGATCACCCCGAGGAGATCCGGCACCGTTTAGCGATCTATCACACAAGCACGGAGCCGCTCCTAGCCTATTACAAAGCTCACGGTCTGCTGCGCCGCATCGACGCTCATGGCCCGGTCGAGGATGTCGCACGGCGCCTTGCCTTTGCCCTTCGCGACCTGACGCCGGCCGGGCAGACCGATCGACAAGACTCCGCAACCTCAAACGCCGGGCAGGTCTGACGGAACATATTTGCTTATCTCACCCGCTGCCCGGCGCACCTACCCGGCCCTATGGTTAAGCCAAGGCGGGATCCGCGAGCCGGGGACCGCGGTCACGGGGTCGGGACTCATGAAGATTCCAACGTGGCCTTGGTATAGACACGCTCAGGCGGGTGCCGCGCTATCCGGTCCGGCGCTCTCAAGCAGGCTGTCGTCGTGAAGCAAGGCCCGTACTTCCTCCATGGTTACGCTTTCTGGAGGCAGCACGACATCAGAGGCTACCAACTCCTCGCGGCCAAGCTCGCTCCCCCGCGCTTTCGCGAGGCTCACCATCTGGTGAAGCAGTTCGTGGACGTGTTGCTCATCGCCCGCCCGCACCGCTTCCGTGAGTTGGTGGTCCAGCGCACGCAACTCTTCGACCTCAGGTGGGCCCAACCGGTATTGCCCACTGCCCTCCACCCGTACGATCAGCGAGCCGGCGGCCGGCGCCGCGCTAAGTTGCGGGACGGGCGCCGCACCCTGACCAAGCTGGGCCTTCATGGCGGCCAACTCGGCGTCGGCGCCGGCAGCGACGGTGATGCGGTCAAGCTGGGTCTGCACGTCATCGCCGCCGGACAGGAGGTCGGGCAGCGTGCCGGCCGCCGTCAACTCGTCGATGGCGTTGGCTCGGGCCTGCATTGCCTCGGTCTTGTCCTGCGCACGCCGGACCGCGTCTTGCACGTCGCCCATCTCTTCCGAGAGCCCGGAGGCCGCCTCTCCTATGCGCACCTGGGCCTGGGCCGCCGTATACTGCGCCTTTATCGTCTCCTTCGTAGTACGGAAGGCCTCAATCTTGGCCGCAAGACGTTGCTCGCCTGCCTGCAGCTCTTCTTGCCGGTTCTCCAGGGCTTCCACCTGCGTCCGCATGCTCTGCAGCTGTTGGGTCACCTCGGCCTTCCGCATCAGGGCCAGCCTGGCCAGATCCTCACGGTTGGCCGCCAGTGCCTGCTGGGCTTGGCTATCGAAGCGGGCGGTATCCTGTTGCATATGGGCGAGTTGGAGCTGCAGACGCGCCTTGGCGGTCACCACATCGGCGATACCCCGGCGTACATTTTGCAACTGTTCGACCTGTCGCTCGTAGGACAGATCAAGTGTTTCGTTGGGATTCTCGGCGGCGCCGAGCAAGGCATTCAGTCTGGCCTTGAAGATGGTCGAGATACGATCGAGCATGCTTGCCATATGAACCTCCTCTAGTCCCTCTCGGCCGGCACGGCCCACGGTGAGCACGCACTGGCACAGGTTCGGGCCCCGCCAGGCCACTGAGTTGCGGTGAGCTATCGTCCTACTCTAACCATACGCTGCCAAGGATAAGGAGCCTAATCAGTCCCTGGGCTTGCCTATCGCCGGCTCTTGATGTCGCGTGCTTTGTAGAACAGTGGTGCGATCATGTTGAAGGGACGGCGTCGCGCCGGCCGCGGTATCGGCAGGAAGGTTGGAGACAGGCAAGACGCGGGGTAGCCGGGTGGTATCATGGGCGCGTGTCGCGATCAACGATCTGCTCCCAAGGGATGAGGCGGCCCAGGTGCTGAGGGAAGCCGGCGCCTTCTTTAACAGTCAGGCACCACGTCAGGGCCGGCGCGGCACAAGGTAGAGGAGGCCAGGGCGATGGAACGCACGGGGCAGGCTTTCGCCGGCTCCCGGCAAAGGGAGGAAGGATGATGAGTGCGGGAAACCCCGGCATGCCTCGGACAGACCCGGTCGTCGCCGTGGATCACGGCGCCAAGAACCGGATGCCGTGGGGGTACATGCAGTGGCTCTGCAGCGGCACGCTCTTCGCCGATGCCCAGCAAACCTTCGGTTATGTCGAGATCGATCCGGGCCGGAAGAACCCCCGCCACTTCCATCCCAACAGTGACGAAGTCCTGTACCTACTCGAGGGCGAACTCGACCACAGTCTTGACGACGCCATGTACCATCTGGAGGCGGCTATGTCGATTCATATTCCGATGGGCGTCGCCCACGACGCCGTGAATCGAGGCGCCGGCGTAGCGCGGATGCTGGTCGCCTACCCCACTGCCGACCGGCAGGTTGTGATGTGCGAGGCCGGCCAGGAGTAAAAAAGCCCTGAGGCGAGCGCGCCTCACGCCCCGCTCGCTCCCCGGCGAAAAAGGAGACCCCTGTGACCTACCAGCGCCAGTACGAACGTAGACTGCGGATCGGCGTGGTGGGAGTTGGGAGCCATGCCTACCGCAATATCCTCCCTGCCCTCCACTATCTGCCGGTCTCACTCGTGGCCCTCTGCGATCTCAACGAGGATCTTCTCGCCCGCACGGCGGCGGAATATCCCGGAACGGCCACCTTTACCGAAGCGGCAAAGATGTACGCGGCGATGAATCTCGACGCCGTGTTGCTCGTGGCGGGATCGCGTCATCACCCCACGCTCGCCGTTGAGGCAATGCGAGCGGGCGTGCATGTCTGGATGGAGAAGCCTCCGGCGATCCGGGCCGCCGAAGTGGAGCGCATGATCGCGGCGCGCGGCAAGTTGGTCTGCGCGGTCGGCTTCAAGAAGGCACACATGCCGGCCGCGCGCAAGGCGAGGGAACTGCTGGATCGCCCGGAGTTTGGGCCGCTCCGCTCTCTCCTCTCCGTCTACCCAATGACTATGCCGGTGGACGGCGCCGGCGTATTGGCGCGCGGTGAGTCTCCCAACTGGCTCAACAATGGCTGTCATCCCCTTTCACTGATGGTGGAATTGGGTGGGCCGGTGCGCACTGTGACGACCATACTCGGGCCGGGCTTCCCCGTTGGACGCGGTGGCTCCCTGGAAGCGGCAGGCGGCGTGTACCTTCAGTACGTGAGCGGGGCAGTCGGTAACTTTCACCTCGCGCCCGCCGCCCTTTCCGGCTATCCGATCGAGCGGTACGAACTCTACGGCAGCCGACCCGTAGTCAGCATCGAAAACAGCTCCCGTGTCGCCTATCACCGAGGCATCCCCTTTGTCTATGCGGAAACACACGATTTCACCAGTCCCGGCCTCGATTCGGGGAGCGTCGTGTGGGAAATCGAGCATCGCCTCGCTACACTCGAAAACAAGGCGCTTTTCATTCAAGGGGTGTTCGATGAGCTGTTCGACTTCTGCGGGGCGGTCCTTGATCAGCGTCCCCTACGAACCACCGATCTGGAGTTTGCCCTGCATGTGATGAGGATTTACGAAGGAGCGCTGGTGAGCGCCGGCCGACCGGTCGAGATCGAGGCGTAGGGAGGGCCCATGCAGCCGGTTACCTTCGCGTACGAAACGGAACGTCGCCTGCGGGTCGCCTTCCTCGGCACCTCGGGCCATGCCTTCCGCAACTTTCTCCCTAACCTGCCCTATTTGCCCATCGAGTTGGTCGCCCTCTGGGATACCGACGCCGGACGCGCCGCGGCCTTCGCGCGCCAATTCGGCGCCGCCCGTGCGTACACCGACCTCGACCAACTCTTGGCCGAGGCCGCACCCGAGGCGGTGATGATCGGGGTCGAGGGTTTTGACGACGATGAACCCCGGAATGTCGCCCTGATGGCGCGCGCCCTTGAAGCGGGCTGCCATGCCTGGACCGACAAGCCGCTCGCCGCGAGCGTCGGCGCCGCCCGCCGCCTGATTACGCTGCGCGACCGCGCGGGCAAAGTCGCGGGCGTGGGGATCAAGACGATGTTCTATCCCGCGCACGTTAAGATGCGCGAGATCATCACCGACCCTGCCTTCGGGCGGCCAGGCTCGTTCACCACGCGCTACCCATTGCATCTCCCGGCGAAGGCGGGACTCGCCGCGTCCGATCCTTCGATACGGAGTTGTCTTGGTCACCTATGGCACCCTTTCGGCACGGCGCTCCTCCTGCTCGGCCCCCTGGCGACGCTCAGCGTGGAGAGCGCCCCGAACGGTGGCGGCGGCGTGGCGACGGCCCACTTCCGCAACGGAGCCGTGGGCCTGTTTCATTTCAGCGCGGGGCAATCCGCCATGAGCCCGCTGGAGCGAACCGAGGTGATCGGCGAGGGAGCGAACGTGGTGGTGGAGAACGCCATGCGCCTCACCTACTATCGCAAAACGTCCATCGGTCCCTATGGGAAGACCCCAAGCTATATGGTTGGTGAGCAGACAGCCCCGCTGGTATGGGAGCCGGAGATGAGTCTCGGCCAGCTCTACAACAGTAACAACTTCATTCAGGGCTACGCACCAAGTATGCGCGCCTTTGTCGAGGCCGCGCTTGGCGGCTTGCCCCTGCGGCAGGGAACGCTCGAGGACGCGGTCGAAATCTTGAAGGTCTACGAAGTGCTGAGCAAAGGTAGGCGCGGCGTGGTTACGATTCCCGAGCCCAGCTGAGGACTCAAGAGTACAAGCAGGAAAGGCGCATCGGCATGGCGGCACGGGAAACATCCTTACGGGCAGGGGTGGTTGGGCTGGGCATCGGCGCACACCATGCGGCGGCCTATGCGGCGCATCCGAGCGTAACCCTGGCCGCCCTCTGCGACGGCAATCCGGATCGGCTGGCCGCCGCGCTCCGCCAATACCCGTCCGCGACCGGGTACACGGCGCTAGACGAGATGCTGGCGGGGGAGCGGCTTGATCTGATAAGCATCTGCACCCCGGATTGGCTGCACGCCGAGATGGGAATCACCGCGCTGCAGGCAGGCGCCCATGCGATCTGTACGAAGCCGCTCACCACGACCATCGAGGATGCGCGGGCCCTTCTCGCCGCGGCCGAAGCAAGCGGACGGTACCTGATGGCGGCGCACGAGCGTCGTTTCACTCCGCGGTCACGGGCGATCAAGGCGGTGCTCGATCGCGGACTGCTCGGCGACCTCTTCTATGTGGCGATTGATTACTTTGACCACAAGGAACGCCAGTTCGATGCCGTACCGTGGTATAAGAGCGCCGAGCATCCCCGCTCCGCCATGCTTGGCACCGGTTCCCACGCGGTGGACCTCGTGCGTTGGTTCGCGGGCGAGGTGGCCGAGGTCTGGGGGGTCGGCAATCATCTCGCCTATCCAGACTTTCCCGATGACGATTGCATGGTCGGCATCTTCCAGTTGGCCGGCGGCGCCATTGGCAAAGTAACCCAGACTTACGCGAGCATCCGCGGCATGGGCGAGCCCGAGTTGCGGATCACCTTGCATGGTACGAGGGGTTCGATCGAGGACGGAAAATTCATTTCCCGCGATCTGTACGACAACGCACCGGGCCGTGATATCACGGGACGGAAACCCTGGCAGCCCCTGCCGGCGGTGCCGGAC
>JAICHN010000146.1 GCA_025924845.1 Chloroflexota bacterium
GGATGCTACTCTGGTTGGTCAAGATGGATCCGAGCTTCTGGTGATGAACGTGGCGCATACGATGACCGCGGCCACCATAGCGAAGGTGCCGCCGGTGAACGGACACGATGTACGGTTGACCATCGATCTGGCGACCCAAAAGGCAGCGGAAAAGGCGCTGGGCATACGGCCCGGCGCGGCGGTGGCCATCGATCCGCGCAATGGGCAGGTGCTTGCCCTGGCCAGCACGCCGGGCTACGATCCCAATCGCTTCGAGGTCGGCGCCGCGGCGACCAATGGGGTGGGGCCGATTCGCTCGATGTTTCCCCGCGCCACGCTGGGCACCTATCCAATTGGCTCCATTTTCAAAATCGTCACCATGGGGGCGGCGCTCCAACATGGCTACACCGCGAGCACTATGATCTCCGGGCCGGGGCTGTGGTATGGGCTGAGCGCCACGCAGCCGCTGCACGACTGGCTGCCCAGCGGACACGGCATTATCTCGCTGCAGGAGGCGCTCACCCAGTCTTGCGATACGTGCTTCTACCAGGTGGCCAAGAAGCTGGATGGGGTCGGTCAGGAGATCCTGCCCCAGTTTGCCCGTGAGTTCGGCTTTGGCGCCGCTACCGGTATCGACGACGTGGCCGAGGCCGCCGGCCTGGTGGGAGACAACGCCTGGAAGGAGAAGACCTATCACGATGCCTGGCGCACCGGCGATACGGTAAACCTCTCCATTGGCCAGGGCTACTTCCTGGCTACACCGCTGCAGACGACGGCGATGATCGCGGCGGTGGCCGACCAGGGAACGCGCCTCCAGCCGCGGCTCATTCTGTCGGTGAACGGCGTGGCCGCGAAGCCCGCGCCCGAGATGGGCAAGCTGCCCGTCACCGCCTCCCAACTGCGGGCGATCGTCCGTGGCATGGTGGGGGTAACGACCGAGGTCAACGGCACGGCGACCTTCGTTTTCAAAGGGTTTCCCTGGACGGTGGCGGGGAAGACGGGCACGGCGCAGAACCCCGGCGGCAAGTCCCATGCCTGGTTCGGCGCGTTCGCACCCGCCGCGAGCCCGCGCATCGCAGTGTCGGTGGTAGTGGAAAACGGGGGCGAGGGATCGTACGTGGCGGCACCGATCGCCAAGAAGATTCTCCGTGCGTACCTGCCCAGCGTGACGAAAGCGGTGAACGGGGGCCCGCAGCCGCTTACCGTCCCTGCTGGGTAGGGGAGAATTGCTCGGGTAGAAACCTTTGGGCCAGGGCCGCGAGTTCGGCATCGGTGGGGTCGGTCACGTTGCCCGCCGCGTACCGCGCCGCCAGCGCCTCGAACATCGCGCGCACACCGGGGTGACTCTTGGCCATGCGGTTCGGTCCCTTCAAGCCGAGACGCTCATTTACCCACCAGGCGATGCCCGCCGCGCCCGATTTATCGCTCACCACGACGCCGATCGGCCTGCCCAGGACGCTGACCGGGTCGAATGAGAGGTACGTTTCGGGGTCCTTGAGCAGGCCGTCGATGTGGACGCCGGCCCGCGTGGTAAAGCACTCATCGCCCAACAGGGGCGCATTGGCGGGCAGGGGAACCCCGCAGACCTCGCGCATGTAGGCGGCAATCTCGACCAACACCTTGAGGTCCAATGTATCCTCGCCGGTCAGACCCACGTGCTCGACCACCGCCGCTTCCAGCGGTGTGTTCCCGGTCCGCTCACCAGTCCCCAGCAGGGTGCTGTTGATTGCCGCGCAGCCGTAGAGCCAGGCGGTGGCGGCGCAGGCATGGCCCTTGAAGAAGTCGTTGTGGCCATGCCATTCCAGTTGGGTGGAAGGGACGCCCGCATCATCGATCAAGGTGCGGACCAGGCGAGGCACCCCACGCGGCAGAGCGGCGGCGGGCCAGGGGAGGGCGACGCCGAGCGTATCGCAGAGCCTGATCGTGATCGGGATACCGGCCTGGCGACCGCGTTCGACCAGCGCGCTCGCGAAGGGCACCACGAAGTCCTCGATGTCGGCCCGCGTCACATCCTCGAAGTGACAGCGCGGCCGAATCCCGGCCTCCAGAGCGGCATCTACGATGCTCAGATAGGACGTCATAGCGGCGGCACGGGTCAGGCCAAGCTTGGTGTGAATGTGGTGGTCCGACACCGAAGTAAGGATGCCCGTCTCGTTCAGGCCGAGCGCGCCGACCAGGGCAAGGTCCTCGGCGCGGGCGCGAATCCACGCCGTGACTTGAGGGAAGCGATAGCCGCGCGCCCGACACTGCTCAACCGCCGCACGGTCCTGATCGCTATAGAGGAAGAATTCGCAGGCGCGGATCGTTCCGCTGTCGCGATCGAGGCGATGGAGCAGATCGTAGAGGTACAGGATCTGCTCGGGAGTATAGGCTTTACGGGCCTGCATACCGTCCCGAAAGGTGGTGTCGGTGATCCAACGTACCGGGGCGGGGCGCATCGGCACTTCATCATCGAGGAACACGGCGCGAGGCAGGGCGGTAAAGGGAAAGGTCTTTCGGTCGGCGGTATCGGGCGACGGCGGCGTGCTGGGCGTGAGGGCAGGCATGGTGGATACCTCCAGCAGTGCTACACGACGATTACTTGCGTACCCTTTACTCTACTGTATTTATATTGATTTTTCAAGTGTCATATTGACGTTCGCCGCGGGTCGAATCTACGATGCCGAGGAGGGGGGACCGGGTGGAAACGATCGACGGTGAGCAGTTTTACACGGCGGAGGAGGCGTGCGCCAAGCTGGCGATCAAGCCTGCCACGCTCTATGCCTATGTCAGCCGAGGGCGCCTGCGCAGCTTCCGGCTCGGCATTCGGCGTCAACGGCTCTACCGGCGTGACGAGGTAGACGCCCTGGCCCGGCTCACGCCCAATCGCGGCGTGACCCTACCGCTCGCCGACCCCTGGGGTGATAATCATTGATGCCATGGTGCTTGCGCGCCTTGTGCTAAGCCGATTAACTGCGTCTTCCACGGTGTAGGTAGTGCGCGTAGATCCGGGCCAGATCCACATAGGCCAGGACGGCGTCGCGTAGGCGCACCTTGGAGTGGCCGACATCGCGCCACTCGCGGAGCGGGATCTCGTAGACCGCGTCGCTCACTTGCCGACCCTCGGCCCGCAGGATGCGACGATACCGCGCCACGATCTCCACGTCGAAGAGCCAGCGGGAGAGAAATGGCGTCCTGAATACTTTCTCAAGGGCGGGCTGTACCCGAAAGAGCTTGGCGCCGCACTGCGAATCGTAAATGGCGACGTTAAGCAGAATCGAGATCGCCGTGGCCAGGGTTCGTCCGTAGTAGTGGCGATAGGCCTTGCGCTCGATCAGGCGGCCCAACAGTTTCACGCGCGAACCGAATACCATGTCGATGCCCGGTCTGCTGTCCAGGATACCGAGAAAACGGCTCACCTCTGCCGGCGGCGTGGCGAGATCGGCATCCCAGAAGCCGACGTAATCCGGTCGCGCCGCGAAGGCCCGCCGCATCCCCTGGCGCACCGCCTCGGCCTTGCCGCGATTCGGCTGCAGATCGAGAATGTCGATGCGCTCCGGCGCGCGGTCGCGGAGCGCCTCCAGCGTCCGCAAGGTGTCATCTCGACTACCGTCATTGACCATCAGGAGGCGGATCTCATACCCCGGCACGTTCCACTGGGCGAGCGCGTCCACCGGGAGGCGTTCGGCCTCGTTATAGCACGGAATCACCAGAACCAGGCGCCGCCGAGTGCCGCTCCCTGACACGCTCTTTCTCCCCCGCGCGGACGGTAACGGGACGTCGGGCCGACTGCCGGCGCTATCGGGCGGGCGATAGATTCGGGGCAGACTTCGTCAGCACGACGCCGAGAAGCGGCGCCCGCACCCGATCGAGCACCTGGCGAGCCTTGGCTGCATCCTCGCGATGGGTAGATCCCGGCGTTACGGTCACCACCACGCCCGCCACCAAGGAACTGAGATCCATGCTGTCCACGCCGGAAAGGATCGGTGTCCCGATCACGATCAGTCGATCCGAATCGTTCTTGAGGTAGGTCAAGAGGTCATGAAGTCCGGGCGCGCGGCCGATTCCGCCGGGGATACCGCCCGCTCGACCGGCGCCGAGGACCCGCAGATCGCAGCGCGTGGCGGTGCCCAGATCGATCGGTTGGAGCGCGCCGAGCACATCAGAGCCGGCATGGCGGATCAATTCCGCCATGCCGGGCGACGCGGTTAGGCTGAACAATTGATCTAGGGTTGGCGTATAAAGGTTGGCATCGACCAGGATCACCCGTTCGCCTTCCTGGGCGGCCAGAATGGCGAAGTTGGCCGCCGACAATGTCGCCGCGGCGGTGTTGTCCACCGGACTGACCAGTAAACTGGTGCCGGTGACGCTGAGCATCGCGAAGCGCGTGTTGAGAAACGCCTGCCGATAAGCAGCCGCCACATCCGGCGGGCAGCCGGCGTCCGTGACGAGCGCACCCTGGCCGCGTGATACCACCTGCATCGACGCGGTTCGAGCCGCGCGTTCGGTCATCGCCATAACAAAACCTATCCTATCGCTCGTGGGGTCGTACCTAGGCGACCCGGCGTTTCCCGCCCGGAATCACGCCAAGGGTGGGAACATGCATCCAGTTCCGCACATCCTGTTCATCGTGGATTGATTCGTCGAGGTATTCCCACAGAAAGGCCAGGGCAAGCCCAAGCACCAGGCCGACCAGCACCTTGATCACCCATCCCTGAATGAGCTTCAACTTCGAGACGGTGCGTACGTTCAGCGCGTCGAAGTTGGGATTAATTTCGATCAGGGGCTCGAACACGTTCTGCTTAAAGCCGAGTGCCGTGGTTTCGCGAAACTTTTCCTGGTAGACGGGGAGGAATTGATGTTGCAGCACGTAGATCGAACCTTGAACAATCCAGGTAGCAAGTGTTGCATCGCTGGATTTGTAGTCCAACTTTAGCTGCTGAGGGCCGATTTGCGTCGCTCCGGCCGGAATACTCTTGTAATCCATGTGCTTATGATGAAAGCGGAGCAGATACGCCGAGAGGCCCTTGAAAAAGCTGTCACCTTCGGTGTAGAGTTTTGCGTCGTTATTCGCGGAGGCCGCGTTACCGGCCGCGGTCTGAATCGGATCGACATTGATACTCTGCGTCTGATACAGCGGCTGCTGCTGGGTGAATTCTATGGTCTGGGCGGCCGTGTAGCGCGCTGTGTAATAGCTGTAGGCCGTATATAAGGCGGCGAGGAACGCCACTACCAGCGTGGTAATGATGATTAACCGGGCTTGCCGACGCAAGACGCGCCAGTACCAACGTAGCTCCATGGTCGGCTTTCTCCTCCAAACGGCTGGGCGGGCCGTGCCGCCACGCTCATTAGACTAGCAGATACCGGCAAAAAAAGGACAGCCGTGCTCAGTAAGCACCCTTGCGGCTCAGCACGGCCAGCACTGTGCGGAGGAGGATCTTGAGATCCAGCGCCAGGGACCAATTGTCGATATAGTAGGTGTCCATCATGATGATTTCCTCGAAGCTCTCGATGTCGCTGCGTCCATTCACCTGCCATTGACCGGTGATCCCGCCGATTACTTCCAGCCGCTTGCGGTGATGGGGCTCGTAGCGCGCCACCTCGTGTGGCAAGGGAGGCCGCGGCCCAACCAGGCTCATATCGCCCTTCAGCACGTTGAAGAATTGGGGCAATTCGTCCAACGACAAACGGCGGATCAATCGTCCCACGCGGGTACGACGTGGATCATGGCGGTCCTTAAAGATCCGCGGATCGGCGATGCCCTTCTTGGCAATCAGGCTATCCAGCATCTGCTCGGCGTTGACGTGCATGGAGCGGAATTTGTAGAAGGTGAACTCCACACCGCCCTGGCCGACGCGCCGCTGGGTGTTCAGGATCGGGCCACGCGAGTCCAGCTTGATCGCCAGGGCGATGACCAGCAGGAGGGGTGACAACACGAGCAGAGCGAGGCCGGCGACCGTCACATCCAGCCCCCGTTTGATCGCGCGCGCCGCCCGGCTCTGCCGCGTACGCCGCACATCGATCAAGGGGATACCCGCGAGGTGATCCATATGTACGCGAGAGAGGCTCATCTCAAAGAGGTCGGGCACCAATTTCACGGAGACGTGCCGGCGCTCGCAGTGGGCGCAGATATCGGCGATTTCATTGTGATGGGTAGCAGGCAGGGTAACGATCACCTCGTCCACCTGCAACTGCTCGACGACCTCCACCAGATCGGTAACGCTTCCCAGGCACTTGAAGCGTCCAAAGTTCGCCCTGCCTACTAACGGCACCGTGGTGTTGCTTGGGGCGGCAGGCGGCGATCCGTGCAGGAAACCAACCAATTCATAGCCGCGCCGCCGCGCGCTCAGCAGGTTCTGCATCACCATTTTGCCCATGGGCGTGCCACCCGCGACCAGCACGCGGCGCGTATTCCAACCACGCGCGTGCAGGCGGCCCCAACTGACCGCCAAGAGGGCGCGGCCGAGCGCGAGAAGGGGAATCAGCAGAATCCACGCATACACGATTAAAAGGCGAGAAGGAAACTCGATCGGCAAAAACGCGGTGACTATCACCATCACGCCGATGCCGACCAGGCTGGTGCGCGCACTCACCAGTACCTCGTCCAGCAGATCGCGGCCGATCCGCTCGCGATACGATCCGGCGATGAGCAAACTGGCCAGCTCAATCAGACTGAAGGCGATACCGAAGGGAATCCAGTCACGGAACGGCACCCACACCGTGCCATGATCCACGGGTACCCATTGCACCGTGTAGCGGAGGTAATACGAACCGCAGAAGGCCAGCCAGATCAGCGCCGCATCGACGATAATGGCGCAGGCGGCCACGACGAACGCAGCGCGGCGCCGGGATCTGGCGGAAACACGGGTCGCATAAGGCAAGGGACCGCTCACCGCAGCCGGCTGGGGTACCAGGGACTCGACTGGAACCGCTGCCGCGGCGGAACGCTCTTGCACTCTATGCCTCCAGGGCTTCGCTATACAGAGCCACCATTTGGGTCGCGGTGTGTCGCCAGTCGAAGCGCGCGGCGCGCTCGCGTCCTCGCCGCGCCAGGTCGGCGCGGAGCAACTCGTCGCCCGCCAGACGAATCAACGCGTCGCGAAGCTCCCCCGTATCCTCGCCCTCGACGAGAATCGCGGCATCGCCGGCCACTTCAGGCAGGCTGGCGGCGGTGGTGGTAATGACGGGACAGCCGGAGGCCATCGCCTCCGCCACGGGCAAACCAAATCCCTCATACAGCGATGGATAGATAAAAGCACTCGCGGCATTATACCAAAGGGGGAGATCCTCGTAGAGCACGTAACCTGGCACTCGTACGTGTGCATCGAGTCCCAGGGCCTGAATGCGCGAGAATATCTCCTCGTACAGCCACCCCTTCCCCCCGGCCAGGACGAGCGGCCAATCCACGCCCGCTTTCCGCGCTTCGGCGTACGCCTCAACCAGGCGAACCAGGTTCTTTCGCGGCTCCAGAGTACCAATGTAGAGGTAGAAGTGGGTTGGGAGATCCTTTTCGGCCCGAAACCGCGCCAACGCTTCAGGATCAATCGGCTCCCGCAAGCGATCCTCGACACCAAGGGCTACGACGCGCACCCGTTCGGCCGGCACCCCCATCAGGTGAATGACGTCGCGGCGCGTGTTTTCCGAACTGGCGACCACAAAACGCGCCCCACGAGCGGAGAGGCGGGTCATCGTGGTTAGGTAGCGCCGTTTGGCAGGTAGAAAGCGATCGGGATAGCGCAGAAAGCTCACATCGTGGATGGTGACTATGCCGGCCGTCCTTCGGGCTAGAGGAAGCACATTGAGCGTACCGTGGACCAGATCGAGCCGCTGCCGCGCGATTAAGGCAGGGAGCGACAACTGCTCCCAAAGAATGCGGCGCTCCGGGCGTTCCGTAGCAAGCCGGCTACGCACCAGATGAAAGTGCGGATCGCTTCCGGCGCGAAGCTCGGTGCTCGCGGCGTTCGTGAAGACAATGTAGCGATGTGGGCTGGGAACAGCGGGCAAATGCTGGAGTAGCTGGTAAATATAGGACGAGGTGCCGGCGTTTCGATACGTGCGGCTGAAGGTAAGTAGCTGCGCGTTGATACCGATGCGAGCCATAAAGCTCCCCGACGCCGAAAACGGAGTGACCACCGCTCTTGCTTTGGGGACCAGCGCCCCATGCGTAGTATACCTTCGTACACTTTCCGTTGCCTTCCCTTGGGGGATTATAGACCGGGACGCGCGGAACCATCATGGCTATCTTGCGGATTTTGCATCCATATGAGATCATGAGTTCAACTGAAGGGAAGGCGGGATTGATGCGAGCGCCAGACACGGGAAGTAAGGGGTTCAAGGCCGGAAGCGTAGGCTTTTTGCTGCTCGCCCTGCTGCTTGCCATGTTTTCGGGCGACTTGCTGTTGGTGTTCGCGGTCGGCACTGGGGTCGGGGGCGTGTTGCTGTTGGGCGGGCGCCGTAATTTCGCGGCCGACCAGGCCAACGAAGCACGATCCACGGTGCCCGTACCCGTACAGCCTGCTGCCTTGCGCCCTGTTCCCCAGCGCGTCCAGCCCGTGGTTCGGCGCCCCGCGCGGTCCTATTTGACGCGTCTGGCGGCACCGACAAGGCGCATGGCAGTGCGGCCCTCGCTCCGTGGCGCCGCGGGATCACCGGTTCGCGGCCGAACCACGAACGCGGCCGTCACCGACCCGCCGAGTCAGACGCCGGTCATCCAGGTGCTCCAGTAGCGCCAGGGCGAATTTGCGGCTGGTGCCGAATCGGTCACGTAGTGTGCCCACGCTGACCATACCGCCCTCGTCGATTTCCCGCAGCACTGCCTCTACCATCTCAGTATAGGCATTGCGCCTGAGCAGTACGCCTGGGGCCAGACATACCGGGTCGCCCCGGTCCAACAGGACGCGCAGAAGCTCCGGGTCGAGATCCTGGCCGTTTTCACTCGGGGCATAGGGCCGTTCCGTTAACCGGTCGAGAAACGCCATCGCCTCGGCCTCCCGTGCCGGATCGAGTACGACGCGATGTTCGGCTGCCCAGATCAGGTTCCCCTCCCCTCCGATCATTCCGATCGCTTTCCCTTGCGCCGCGACCTCGTTCCACGGCGCGCGCTCCAACCCAAGGCAAGCACGCGCCTCTTCGCCCCGCATCCCTCGTTGTAGGGGGTGCCGCCGGTGGTACTCCCCCAGTACGGCCAGCAGGGCGCCGGTAGTATCGGCGAGCCAGGTAGGTACGGTCCAGAGGGTGCGGGCGACGGGCCGTTCCCCGGCCAGACCGACGACGCGGCCGGCGTCCCGCAGCGTCCGTAGCGTCCGTTCCACCATGTCCCGCGGCATGTCGGCTTGCGCGGCGAGCGTGGCCGTGTCCGCCGGCTGCCGCGCCAGAATGTCCAGCAGGCGCTCCTCGGGCGTCGCCTTCGTCAGTCCGGTCAGCGCGTGAAGCGTGTCGGCGCGCTTCCGCGTTCGGCGCGGCGGATTGATCGCCACGATTTCTCCCCCTGCTACCGTGGCGGCCGGCGAGGGTACGCGTAGTACACAGTGATCACCGCGCCGCGCCGCGATCGGCGCGTCCAGGCGCAGTTGCGCCCAACCTACGTCACCGCACCCTAAGGCGTCACGGTCAAGCAGGCGCACTATTCCCTGGACCTCGGCGGCTCCCGTGTGCAAAACCACGGATTGACCGTGGGTGAGCAGTGCTCGCCGCGCGTCGTAGCCGTGGGGAGGCTCTCGCACGCCGCGTAGCCGCAGGTCCAGATAGGTCGCGGTCGGTATTGTTCCGGGGAGGCAGACTACCATGCCCCGCGCCAGGTGTTCCACGGCGAGCCCGGCCAGGTTGACCGCCACTCTCCGGCCCGGCCCCACGCGATCCAGGCTCCGATGGTGTGACTGCAAGGCCCTGATGCGGCAGCGGAGACCGCCCGGTGCTATCTCCACCTCCTGACCAGTCTCGAGAGCACCGTCCAGCAGTGTGCCGGTGACTACCGTGCCGTGTCCGGTGATCGAAAAGACCCGGTCGATGGGCAGGCGCGGGCGACCACGATCCAGACGGGCGGGCGCCGTGGTGAGGGCGGCGTCGATGGCCGCGCGGAGGTCCTCAATCCCCTGGCCGGTTCGGCTACTGCATGGGATAATTGCCGTGGCCTCCAGGCTGGTGCCCTTTAGTGCCGCCCGCACCTCCTCGCCGGCGAGCAACAACCACTCGTCATCAACCAGATCGCGCTTGGTAAGCGCCGTCACGCCGTGACGAACCTGCAGGAGATCGAGAATTGCCAGGTGCTCGCGCGTTTGCGGCATCACCGCTTCATCGGCCGCCACAACTAAAAGGGCCAGATCGATCCCGCCGACGCCCGCCAGCATATGGCGAACAAACCGCTCATGGCCCGGCACGTCGACTATGCCGGCCGACCGACCATCGCCAAGGTCCAACCAGGCGAAGCCGAGGTCTACGGTCATGCCGCGCCGCTTTTCCTCGGGAAGCCGATCGGGGTCGATGGTCGTCAGCGCCGTGACGAGCGCGGACTTGCCATGATCGACGTGCCCGGCGGTGGCGATAACGTGCATGGAAGCGCTTCCTAGCTGATTTCACCCAGGGCGGCTATGGCGTCCGTCGAATAGCCGGCAGCGCGGAGGCGCGGCACTACGTCGCCGATAAGGTCGGGTACGTAACAGACAATCAAACTTGATTCGCCGCCGACCCGAGGAATCAGGCGTAACTCGTCCAGGGCGGCCTGCAGAATACACGATTCGGCCGTGTCAAACTCAGTCGTGCCGCCCTCGTAATAGATACGAAAGGGATCAAAGACATTGCTAAC
>JAICHN010000147.1 GCA_025924845.1 Chloroflexota bacterium
CCGCTCGCTCGCCGAAAGACCAAGCTGGAACTGGCTCCAGAACGAGGCGATACTGATCAGGGGAATCCAGAAGACGCCGATGCTCTGCACGAAAAGCGACCACACTCCGGCCGAGATCGAGTGATCCAACTCGCGCACGCCGCCAAAGTACACCACGATGACGGTTCCCAGGCCCGTGATCATCACGAACAAGGGAAAGATATTGTTGTAGACCAATCCTTCCCGCAGATTGACCTGGTAGCGCTGCTCGTTTACGGCGCGGAACTCGCCGTACATGGAACCTTCACGCCGAAAGCCCTTGGCCACCATCATCCCAGTGATCGCCTCCTGAATCGCCGCGTTCACCCGCGCCAGGGCGCGCTGCGATCGGCGCGATATGGCGCGCGCCAGGCGACGGAACCCGATCGCCGTGACGATAATCGGCGGTGCGATCAGGAGGGTCAACAAGGCTAGTCCAGGGTTGATGGCGAACAATACGGAGCCGAGCAGGATCACCAGCAAGGCCTGACTGAGCAGGTCGAGGGTGAGCGTGACCACGGTTGAGAAGTCCTGCGTATCAGAGGTTACCCGACTGATGATCTTGCCCGAGGCATATTCATCGAAGAACGACAGGTCCCGGTTCAGCACCGATGCGAACACGTCGAGGCGCAACTGAAGGACGATATTGCTTACCGCCCGCGCCGTAAGCCACTGCCGACCGAAGTTGAACAGCCACGATACGACACCGGCGACGAGGATAACGCCCACCACCAACCCGGCTGTACTCGTGGTTCGCGACGCCGCCAAACTGCCGATCGCCGCCGCGATGGCAATGGGGACGGCTAGATTGACCAACGCACCGAGCAGCGCATAGGTCGCCACGGCGACCATGGTGCCCCGAATCGGTCGGAAATAGCCAAGGATGCGGGCAATTAAGACACGATCGCCGTATTTCCGGTCGTATGCCTCGGCGTCCAGGCCCGCGAAGAGATCAGCCATTCTTAACCTCCCACTGCCACGGAAGGCAGTGCGGGCTCGTAGTGGGCGAAAATGCGGCGGTAGAGACTGCAACGCCCTAACAACTGCTCGTGCGTGCCCTGATCCACCACCTGGCCCTGGTGCAAGACCAACACCCAGTCGGCGCCCCGAATCTGGGAGAGTCGATGAGTGATCAGGAGCGTGGTGCGCCCGCTCAAGAGGCGACGCATTGCCTTCTGGATCTCGTCCTCGGTGGCGCTGTCGATCGCGCTGGTCGAGTCATCCAGAATCAAGATGCGCGGATCGCTGAGCAGGGCACGGGCGATCGCCAGGCGCTGGCGCTGGCCCCCCGAGAGCGTGATGCCACGTTCACCGATCACCGTATCGTAGCCGTCCTGCAAGCGGATAATGAACTCATGTGCCTGGGCGTCACGGGCCGCCTGTTCGATGACCCGGCGCTGCTCCACCGCGTCCAGTCCACCCTCTCGCCCGCCGAGACCGAACGCAATGTTGTCGGCGATGCTGCGCGAAAAGAGGAAGATATCCTGTTCGATGGTCGCGATTTGAGAGCGCAGGGCATCGAGACTCCAGTCACGAACATCCCGGCCATCGACCAGGATGGCGCCGGAGTCGACATCATAGATTCGATTGACCAGGCGGGCCAGCGTACTCTTCCCCGCTCCGGTCTGCCCTACAATCGCCACCGTCCGGCCTGGACCGGCCTCGAAGGTGACCTCGCGTAGGGCGGCGTGCTCCCCGTAACGGAACGATACATGCTCGAAGCGGAGGTCGCCGTGCATCGTGCCGGCGTAACCGGCTTCGTTTTGGTCGAGATTGGCCTCGTCGCGCAACAGAGCCAGGATGCGCTCCGCCCCCGAAATACCCTGGCGCATAATGTCCCAAGCAAAGGTGGAGGCGAAGACGGGAAAGCCGAACGATCCGAGCAAGCCGAAATAGGTGACCAAGCCACCCGTGGAGAGTTCACCGTGCGACACCAGATACAGACCGTGCAGCATGGCGCCCGCGAAGGTAAGCGACAACAAGAGCCGGGGAATATAAATTGCCTGGATCCTCCCCTCTTTAATCGACAAGTCGCGGTAGGCAGAGGCATGGGACATAAACTTTTGTAGCTCCGTCGCTTCCTGGCCGCTCGCCTTTACCAACTCGATCCCCGCCACCGACTCGGTGAGCCCGGCATTGAGCGCCCCGAACTCGGCGCGCATGGCGCTGGTCACCGGATGGAGTTGGCGCATGTATTGGCGCACGGCGATGATGTAGGCGACGATGAACAGCAAAGGCGCGGCGAGTAGGACAGGCTGTAGGAAGAAAATGAACACCACCGGCACGATGATCGCCGTGGAGGAGCTGTAAATAATATCGACGCCGGGCGTGATCATATCGCTCAGCCGATTGACGTCGTTGGCCACCCGCGCCATGATGTCGCCCACGCGTTGCCGATTGTGAAATGTCTGGCTTTTACCAAGTAAGGCGAGATACAGGTCATCGCGCGCGTCGCGCGCCAGGCGCCTGCTGACCAGATTGATCAGGGAGCAGGCGGACATATCGAGCGCCCCGATCACCAGCACCACCACCAGAATAAGCACGGCGTCGCCGGTCAGCGCGGCGTGGGGAGAGGCGTCGTGTAATACATCGTTGAAGGCACGTCCCACCAGTACCGAAATGACGCTGAATAGAATGTTCACCGTAACGGCGAAAACCAGATAGGGGACGAGTATCCAGCGATAACGGAACAGGTGTGACCAAATCCACCTGATCGGGCCTCGGTGGTCCGACACGAAAGCGCCGGCCACGCTAAACTCGCGCATAGTGAAAGCGCCTCCAGACGGCGATTGGGAAAGGCATGCCGGGTCGCATCTGGACCTGGCGGCAACCGAAGCGGACGTGGGGGAGCGGGTCGACTCCTCCTGAACACGCCGTAAGATGACTCTAGCGGTTGCCTCTATCGCTGTCAAGCGCGCTGCTGTGTACTATGATACCCCGGCAATATCCGCGCGCTAGCCGCAGGTGCGTAGCCAGCGGAGAAGGGTGCGCAGGGCGAAGGCGTCGCTTCCCGTATTCCGGGCGATCTCGGCGCAACGCAGATTGAAATCCGACTCATCAGGCTCCGGCCGCCTGAGATCCGCCATCTCCGCCAGGCTTTCGGGCCGGGTGGAAAGCCAGGATGCTAGATCGGCAGTCGAGAGGGCTCGGGTTCGCCGGAACAGCTCGAGCGCGTACCCCAGGGTGGCCACGCCGCGGCAGTCCAGCGTGGCGCCCGTATCGTTTGGTTGAGTCGCGGCATAACTTTCCATGCGGCAAGCATACGCCCCGCCAACTTAGGACACATGCCCCATTGGTGTATGGCCCACTCTCCCCATCCGGCCGGCCGAGTCGGACCATCTCCAGTTTTGCTCGATCAGGCCGATAGTTCTCTTGAGTTAGGCCGGATCGGGTTCCGGGGCCGGGTAATCAAGGACTCATATGCGCGTTCCATTACTTATCGCGGTTGCCGCTGTCCCCGCCTTGGTAATCTGGGTGCTTGGGTCGCCCATCCTTGGGCAGAGCAACGCGGATCGGCGTGCCGCGGATGCCGTACTTACCGCTCCAGCGTCGCCGCGACCGGGCGACTCGGCGGGAACTCGGCGTCCAACGGATGCTGGGACGCGCGTTCATGTCGACCGTGCTCCCGCGCCGGCCACGTCGGCCGAAGCAGTCAGCCTGATTATTCCACGCATCGCGGTGCGCGTGCCCGTGATCGACCGGGGGGTGGATGCGCAAGGCAACCTCCCGATCGCGAAGGGGTTGGCGGTCACGCACTATACCTTTTCGGCCGGCGTGGGGGCCGTGGGAAACTACGTGGCGTATGGGCACGACGACATTCAAGGAAGTGTGTTTCGGCATCTGGATGCGCTGCGCCTCGGCGATCCCATCGAGCTGGTGAGCGGCGACCGCCGTTATCTCTATCGAGTCACGACCAGCCGAGTGGTCCCCCCGACCGATCTTTCCGTACTGAAGCGTACACCCACCGCGACCATGACTCTGATTTCCTGTACGCCGTACATGGTTGATACGCAGCGTATCGTGGTGGACGCCGCGTTGGAGGGCATCGAGGGCCTTTAGATAGAGTTTCCTCGTACTTGTAGGGGCATCCCTTGTGGGTGCCCTTGCCGGCCGGGACGGGGCATCCACGAGGGATATCCCATCGGAACCGCCGAGGTATGCGGGCCAAGCTGTACTTGGGTTTGAGCGGACGGGCTTGGTAGGCGGCGCGCGAAACAGAGTAACCGGCGAACTTGTGGCTTGGGATGAGCGCGGTCGCGTGACTACACTACCGCCGGTTGTGTAAAGGGATGTGCGCGATGATTTGGCTAACCCGGTTTGACGGCACCCGATTCGCCCTGAATGCCGACATCATCCAATCCATGGAAGAAACGCCGGATACGGTGATTACGCTCACGAACGGCCATCACTTCGTGGTCCGTGAGCGAGCCGAGGAGGTGATGCGGCAGTTGATTGAGTTTCGGCATCGGGTCCAGGTTGGGCTGGGAGATGCCCAGTGAAGCAGAAGCAAAAGCTCGACCTCAGCACAATTATCGGCTTCATCCTGGCCATGGGCTCGATCATCGCGTCCATCGAACTGGAGCACGGCAACATTATGTCGTACTTCAATGTCTCCGCCGGCCTTATCGTCTTCGGAGGGAGCCTTGGCGCGGGCATGGTTGCGTTTCCCATGTCGGTGGTAAAAAAGCTCCCCAAAATGATCTTCCTCTCGATGCGCGAGCCGGCGCGAAACCCGGCGCTCATCGTCCAACAATTCGTCAAGCTGGCCGAGCGAGCGCGCAAGGAAGGCCTTCTGGCTCTCGAACAGGAGGCGCCCGGCATCAGCGATCCGCTGATTCGGAAGGGCATCATGTTGGTGGTCGATGGGACCGACCCGGAAATTGTCCGCCAGATCCTGGAAATCGAGATCGTGGCGCGCGAGGCGCGGCACGAGACCGGGATTAGTCTGCTTGAGGCACTGGGCGGCTTCGCTCCCACCCTTGGCATTCTCGGTACGGTCATGGGGCTCATCCGCATTCTCGCGCACATGTCGTCCGCCAATGAATTGGCCTCCGCGATCGCGGTGGCCTTCACGGCCACGCTCTACGGTGTAGGATCGGCCAACCTTTTCTGGCTGCCCCTGGCCAACAAGCTGAAGCGTCGCTCGGCCGCGGAGGCCGAAACGGCGGCGCTTATCGTGGACGGCGTTGCCGCCATTCAAGCGGGCGATAATCCGCGCATCGTCCAGGAGAAACTGGCTGGATATGTCACGCCCAGCCGTGACAAAAAGGCCGCCAAAGCCGGCGCGACCACTGCTCAGGGCGCGGTCGCGGGTACGGCCAAGGCAGGGGCGTAACCCATGCGTCCTCGTAAGCCGAAGGTGGTGAAGGAGAACAGCGAGCGATGGCTGTTGACCTACTCCGACCTGATCACGCTGCTGATGATCTTTTTCATTCTGCTCTACGCTATGTCGACCACCAACACGCGTAAGTTTCAGGATCTCACCGGCGCCTTGAAGCAGGCGTTCAACAATGGGCAGTATCAGATGATCACCCTGGGCGGCAGCCCCGGCAACCCGCAAACCCTGTCCGGCACGGCGAAGGGTAAGCCGGCGCTGAAGGTGCCCACCAAGAATCTGCAGCTTGCCAAACTGGCCACCATGATCGGTGAGCCGACCTCGGTGGTTACCCTCAGTAAATCCCGCGAAGGGATTGTGCTGAGCCTGGCAGGCAACCTGTTGTTCTATCCCGGCGATACGAAGCTCAAACCCGAGTCCTTCGCCATACTCGGTAAAGTGTCCAGCGTGCTCGGCCATCTGCCTAATCTGATCCGCATCGAAGGGAATACCGATGCCCAGGGTGGGTCAACCGCCTTCTCGTCTAGTTGGGCGCTGTCCGCCATGCGCGCCGTCTCGATCGTCGAGTACCTGAGCACCACGGGAGGGATCAACCCCCACCGCTTGCAGGTTGAGGGACTTGGTGAGTTCCATCCCGTGGCGTCCAACAGCACGGCACAGGGGCGGGCGCGGAACCGCCGGGCCGATATTGTCATTCTCTATCCCTGACCAAAGGAGGGCACGAGGTGGCTGACGAGGCTCTCACCCAAACCCAAATCGATGCCTTGCTGGCGCGAGCGGTCGGCGGCGGCGACGACGATGCGGCGGGCAAGGAACGTTTTCGCTCGATCCGGACCTACGATTTCCGCCACCCCAGCAAACTCTCGAAGGAACAACTTCGCACCATGCAAATGGTGTTCGAGGCCTTCGCGCGCACGGTGAGCGCCGGCCTCTCGGCCATGCTCCGCACGCAGGTGCATATCGTGGTGGTCTCCGTACAACAGGCGGTGTTCGATGAATACGCGCGCGGCCTACGCGCGACTACCCTCCTCCATCTGGCGTCGGTCGAACCACTGCCCGGCACCATTGTCTTCGAGTATGACCTCGGCACGGCGTTCGTGATGCTGGATCGGTTACTGGGAGGGATCGGAAGAGCACCCACCCAGGAACGGGAGGTGACCGATATTGAGACTATGCTCCTGCAAACAATCTCGGGAACCTTTATCAACGGCCTGTCCGAGGCCTGGCAACATCTCATACCGATGGAGGCCAAACTGCTTCGCCTCGAATATTCACCGCGCTACCTCCAGATCGCGCCCCTGAACGAGCCGGTGGCCCTGGTGCTGTTCGACCTTCGCGTGGCGGAGCGGCAGACCACGATGAGCATGTGCATCCCCTATTCGGTGCTGGAGCCGATCAGCGCCGATCTCAACGTGCAGTCACTCTTCGTGGCGGCCATGAAGGATGAAGACAACGGCGCGGCGCGGGCGGCCGGAGCCGGCCGGCTGCGCCAGGTCACCATCCCCCTCGTCGCCACCCTGGGATCGACCACGCTCGGCCTGGGTGAGGTCAATGACCTCCAGGTGGACGACATTATTCGTTTGGATTGCCTCGCGGCGGAACCGATCATCGTGACCGTAAACAAGCGGCCGACCTTCGTGGCGCGGCCGGGTCTCGCCCGCCAGGGCATGGCCGTACAGATTTTAGGCGTATTGCCGGATGAGGATACTGAAGGATGATGGATGTCGCGCCAGCCTATCTAG
This sequence comes from Chloroflexota bacterium, assembly GCA_025924845.1. The sequence continues at coordinate 7,096 of JAICHN010000147.1, forward strand.
AACACCCTTCGGCCGGTCAGGCATTCCTCACCCTGCGCCGCGCGGCGCAAGACGTGCTCGGCGGGATCATCGGTCGAACTCCCACCCTGACCTATCTCGGGCGTCGTCCCGTCACCGCCGCCAACCTGGCGAACTCGGAAAAAAACGTGCTGGTGGAGTTCCAATTCGAGCAGCCGAAAGATCGGCAGCATAGCATCCTGATCCTCGCCCACGATGCCGATCTGGCCCGCATGTTCGCGCTGGACGAGACCGCGTTGGGCGAGGAGGTGCTCACCGCCGAGGCACTCCTGAGCCTTGGCGATATGTTCAGTTCGTTTCTCGACGCTATCGGCGGCGAGTTAACCTGGCTCTCCCCCAAGCCTCGGGCCTGGTTGTCTAACCTCGAACCAATCGGCCCGGACGCCGGCAGCGGCCGGAAGTTCGACCTTCCTCCGTTGCTCGCCCAGGAACAAGCGCTGCACGAAATCGTCATTTCGGCAGCATTCGAGGCAGAAGCTGCTTGCTCACTGATCATCATTATTGGCGAAAAGGGGGAGCAGGCTTTGCTGGGCCTCGACCACGCCCCACCGCGTTCCCAGTCCGCGCCGCTGCCTGCCGGTCAGGGAATGACCGCGGCTCCTGCCGGGGCCGCGCCGTCGCATATACGCGCGGTCGGGAATATCCAGGCCGCCGCCTTCAGGCCCCTCACCTCCGAACAGCCGGCGGCGAGCCACAGTAGTATCGACCTCATCCGTGACGTCCCCCTGAAGGTTACGGTAGAGCTTGGCCGTGCCTCCCTCACCGTACGTGAGATTCTCGCCCTGGGCGCCGGGTCGGTGGTCGAACTCGACCGGCTGGCCGGCGAATCGGTAGATGTTCTGGTGAATGACCGGTTGATCGCGCGGGGTGAAGTGGTGATCGTGGACGAGAGCTTTGGGGTTCGCGTTACGGAATTGTTGAAGTAGTCGAAATAATGAGGAAAAAGATGGAGCATCTCCGTCCCCGAACCCTGCTCTGGTTGCTGTCCTTTTCCTGCATTCTCTGGATGTCCCTGGCGCCGCATGGGGCGCGCGCTTCAGCGAATTGGGAAGGCCCGGCATCGACACCGCTCAGCGGCCCGCCCACTATCCTGGCCGGTGCCGTAGCCGCACCTGTCGCAAACAGCAAGGCTATCACGCCCGGTGGCAAGGAGATTAAGGCACATGCCAAATCCGCTGCTAGCAGCGCGGGCGCGGCGCACCGGACTGGTACGGGCGCCAAGTCGGCCAGGTCGGGATCGGGGGCGGCGCCTACCGGCCCGGCCCTCAATCTTCCCGCGTATTCGCCCGCTGGCGCGGCTGGCGGACAAGCCTTGGACGGCGGCTCGATCGCCGGCCTGGCGATCAAGTTTCTGGTCGTGCTGGTCTTGCTGTTCATTGTATTGCGAGTTCTTAAGGCGATCATGCCCAGGACGCGCGGCATGCGGAGCGGCCGGGACAAGGCCCTCCTCTTACACAGCGAGTCGATCGGCGAGAAGCAGCGGATTCTCCTCCTCGACCTGGGCGGGAAGATCCTGGCGGTTGGCGCATCGGGCGCCGGCATGACGACCCTGGCCACCATCGAGGACCGAGACGCGGTGGACGCGATGCGCGCCCGTTACGCCCCTTTGAGCGACGCCGTGCCCGGCTACGGCGAAGGTAGCACTGCCGCACCGCTCAGCCGCTCCTTCATCGAGACGCTCAAGCACGCGGGCCTTACCCTGCAGCGCCAGGCACCAGAACCACCGGCGGCGCCGCTCTCGGTTGGCGTACCGTTCCTCAGGCGCTCGGGGGGAGTGCGAGCAGATGCCCGCGCCGGTACCGGGCCGGCGCGGGCGCCCGTCGGCGGTTCTCGTCCTCTCACCCAGCGGGCGAGCGAGCCCATTCTTCACGAGGCTCTTGAAGCAATGCGTGCCGCACGGCGGAAGGTCGAGGGCGCATGAACATCCCGAGCATCACGATCGGGGTAGGCCACGGTTCGAATGGGTTGAGCAGCGCTGTCCAGGTGTTGCTGCTCATCACCTTGATCACGCTTGCCCCATCGCTGGTGATCATGCTCACCTCGTTCACTCGGATCATCGTGGTGCTGGGGTTCGTGCGCTCGGCCATCGGCATTCCCCAAACGCCGCCGAACCAGGTCTTAACCGGGCTCGCGATGTTCCTCACCTTCTTCGTCATGACCCCTACCTTGACCGCGATGAACAACACGGCGCTGCAACCACTGCTGGCCAACAAGATCACGCAGGCGCAGGCTTTGGACAGGGCGCAGGTACCAATCCGGCAGTTTATGTTCAAACAGGTACGGCAGAGCGATCTCTCCTTAATGGTCTACGCGGCGCGTGAACCGCGCCCCCGTACCCAGGCCGACGTGCCCACCCTGGTGCTCATTCCCGCTTTCATCCTGAGCGAATTGCACACCGCGTTTCAGATCGGATTCATGATCTTCCTTCCCTTTCTGATCATCGACATCGTCGTCTCCAGCGCGCTGATGGCAATGGGTATGATGATGTTGCCGCCCACCACGATCTCCTTGCCGTTCAAATTGCTCCTCTTCGTGATGGTGGACGGTTGGCACCTGGTGGTGCAGTCGCTGCTCCTCGGTTTCCACTGAGCACTGTAGGGCCGCCGATCATTGACGCCACCGTACCGGTATCCTAAATCAATGGGATGATCCCGACTCTACAGGACCGGGATCATCAAGCTTATTGATTGTTGGAACCGTATTGGTACGGTGGGCGTGTGACGCGCGCGGAGGCAGGCCATGCAGTGGTATCCGATCAAGCTGACCGCGCACGTGCGCGCCTATAGCTTTGGCGAACGGCTCATCCCCGAAAAACTGGGCAAGACCAACCTGCCGGACGGCATCGTGGCCGAGACCTGGGAGGTCAGTGACTACGATGATACCTCGGGCGTGGTGCGTAACGGCCCCCTGGCCGGCCAAACCCTGCACCAGTTGGTCGAAACGTATGGCGCCGAGTTGATCGGCCGCGACTGGAGCGGCCCGCGATTCCCCCTCCTCGCCAAGTTCCTGGACGCTTCCCACATGCTGCCGATACATCTCCATGCCGACGACGAAACAGCACGCCGCCTGCACGGGGCGCCCAACGGCAAGACCGAGGCGTGGCATATTCTCTGGGCCGCACCCAACGCGACCATTCTGGCGGGGGTTCGCCCCGGCCTCGACCGGGCGCGCTTATTTGATGCCTTCAAGCACGAGGACTATGATTCCGTTATGCCCCGCTACCCCATTCGGAGCGGCGATACGGTCTACGTGCCCGGCGGCGTCATCCATTCGTTTGGTCCGGACACGCTCATTTTCGAGATTCAACAGACATCGGATCTGGTGCAGTCGGTAATGCCCGGCGACCTCTATGGCAACCTCTACCCCGAGGAGGTCTGGAACGCCAAGATCAACGCCGCCCTGGACGAATTGCGCGCCGACTTTCTGCCGCGACCGAATCCCGGCCTCGAATTACCACCCATCGGCGCGAATCGATACCGCATGGGCTGCGCCGGTCCGCATTTCGCGCTGGAGCGATGGACCCTTCGCGAGCCGCATGCGCAAGTGCTGAACGGCGCCCGCTGCCTAACCGTGAGCAATGTCGGTGATCCCTTACGTATCG
>JAICHN010000148.1 GCA_025924845.1 Chloroflexota bacterium
CCTGGCCATCGGCGCCGCGGGCGCGCTCCTCAACTACCTCGAACATACCCAACCGGGATCGCTGCCCATCTTGAGGTCCCCAATCTTTTTCCGCGCCTCGGATCACATGACGCTGGACGCGCCGACCAGGCGAAATCTTGAACTCACTCACACCATGCGGGGCGGCGCGCCCTCCGGATCGCTGCTGGCTGTGCTGGATCGCACCCATACGCCGATGGGAGGACGGCTGCTTCGCCGCTGGCTTAGCGCGCCTCTCGTCGTACTGGCGCCGTTGCTGCGGCGTCAGGGGGCCGTACGGGACTTGGTGGAGAACACCGCGCTTCGCCTCCGCTTGTTTGATGCGCTGGCCGGAATGAGCGACATCGATCGCGTGGTGAGCAGGGCGCAACAAGGGAACGCCACCCCTCGCGAATTAATCGCGCTGTGTCGCGCGCTGGACCGGTTGCGCCTATTGCGAAGTATGCTCGTAGCCGACGACGGCGATCCGGAGGGCGGTAGCCACGCCCTGGAGCCGGCGGGTGATACGCTGGCCGCCTGCGGGCGAGCACTGGACGACTGCGAGGAGCTTAAGACCCTGATCCGATCCGCGCTGGTGGATGAGCCGCCGTTGACCATCGGGGAAGGTGGATTCATTCGGCCCGGTTATGCCGAGGAAATCGACGCCGTCGACTCCGGCAGCAAAGAGGCGCGCGAGTGGATGGCATCGCTGGAGTCAGCCGAACGGGCGCGAACCGGAATTCGCTCGCTCAAGGTAGTCTTCAGTCGCGTCTTCGGCTATGCGATTGAAATCAGCAAGAGTAATCTTACTCAGGTGCCGGAGGAGTACGTCAGGAAGCAGACCGTGGCGGGCGGGGAGCGCTATGTCACCGTTGAGTTGAAGCAGCGTGAGAGCCAATTGCTGGAGGCAAAAGAGCGAAAGCTCCGCCTCGAGCTTGCCGTACTGGAGGAGTTGCGTGCGTCGGTTGCGGGGCGCGCCGACCGCCTGCTCCGGGGCGCCGATGGAGTTGGACAGATCGATGTATACGGATCGCTCGCGACGGTAGCTCTGGAGCGTGCATATTGTCGGCCCGAACTCGATGAAGGCGACGTGATTACCATTGAGGACGGGAGGCACCCCGTGGTAGAGGTGACCCAGCGAGAGGTTGCCTTCGTCCCCAACCACACGCACCTGGACTCAGCAAGCCGCATAGCCGTGCTTACCGGTCCCAACATGGCCGGAAAGTCCACGTATCTGCGGCAGGTAGCCCTGATCGTACTGCTTGCCCAGGTCGGAGGTTATGTCCCGGCAGGGGCGGCAAGGATTGGCTTATGTGATCGCATTTTCACCCGCGTAGGCGCCCAGGACGATTTAGCGGCCGGGCAATCCACCTTCATGGTGGAGATGACCGAGACCAGCGCCATTCTGGCCGAATGTACGCCGCGATCGCTGGTAATTCTGGATGAAATCGGGCGGGGCACCAGCACCTACGACGGGCTGGCCATAGCGCAGGCGGTGATCGAGCACCTGCACGACGACCCAGGGCATCGGGCAAAAACGATTTTCGCCACACACTATCATGAGCTGACGGCTCTGGCCGACCACCATCCTCACGTGCGTAACTACCGAATGGAGGTGCTGGAGGAGGGCAATCGGGTCGTTTTTATGCGTCGGGTTGTGCCGGGCGGCGCCGATCGCTCGGATGGGGTGCATGTAGCCGAACAGGCCGGTATGCCGCCAGGGGTCATCCGCCGCGCCCGCCAACTCCTGCGCGGCTTCGAGGGCGCGGGGCAGAACGCGCGGGCGGCCAGGCGAAGAGTGCGCGACGCGGCGCCCCCGCTGCAGCCGGCACTGTTCGATGCTTGAGGCGCTTAACGTGAAACATGAAGAATGTTCTACCTTGATCCTGACACTAAAGCGTCATGGCAGGGTGCGTTGCGCCTAAAGTCGCGGTCTTACAGGCGGGCGGCCTCGGGTGCGCACTCGCTCTCCTCGGCCGGTTCAACCTGCAGCGCCTCGTGGGCACGGGGGTGCGCCTCGTCATAGACCTGGCGCAGGCGTTGGTCAGCCACATGCGTGTACACCTGCGTGGTGGCGATACTGGAATGCCCCAGCAGTTCCTGCACCGAGCGCAAGTCCGCTCCATTGGTCAGGAGGTGCGTGGCAAAACTGTGGCGCAAGGTATGGGGCGTAATCTTCTCGATTCCGGCCTGGCGCGCATATGACTTAATGATCAACCAAAAACCCTGGCGGGTCAGACGCTCGCCATGATGGTTGAGGAAAAGGGCTTCACCGGTCCGTCCGCCGAGCAACGCGGGACGACCCTTGGCAAGGTAGGGTTCGATAGCGAGGCGTGCCTTCCGTCCAAAGGGAATTCGGCGCTGCTTGTTGCCCTTGCCGCGGCACTGCACCACATCGTCGTCCAGGTTCAGATCCGTGCCGTTGAGCGAAACCAACTCGCTCACCCGCATGCCGGTGGCGTAGAGCAATTCGAGCATGGCGCGATCGCGCAGCGTGGCGGGTCCATCGCCGACCAGCTGAGCCAACAGTCGTTCGATCTCGCCCACGCTGGCGGCACGGGGTAAGTACTTGGTGACGCGCGGCGAATCGATATGCGAGGTGGGATCCTCACGAAGTTGGCCCTCCTGTTCCAGAAAATGGCAGAAGGACTTTACGGCGGCAATCTTCCGCGCCACGGTCGTCGCCGCGTACTCACGCTCCCGAAGGTGGAGCACAAAGTGGAGCATACGCTCGCGGGTAAGGGGGAACGCGCCTTCCTGTTCGGTAGGAGGTTGATCTTTCAGGAAAAGACATAGCTGTGAGAGATCGTTTTGGTAGGCGCTGATCGTATTGACGGAGAAACCCTTTTCGGCCCGGAGGAACTGAATAAACGTACCGACCTGTTCGTGCATCAAGTCACCTCCAATCGCGCTATCGTCGGCCATACTGCTCTACACCCAAACGGAGCAATTCCACGGCCCGCGCCAAACGCTGTTCATCAAGCACGAACGCTAACCGCACTTCGTCCTGTCCCATTCCAGGAGAAATGTAAAAGCCAGGCATGGGCGCCACGCACACGGTTTCTCCCTGGTCGGCAAAGGACTCCAGCAGCCAACGGGCGAACGCCTCACTGTCGTCAATAGGCAGGCGAACTATCATATAGAAGGCGCCTTCCGGCTCACTGTAACGTGCCTCCGGAATGGCCCGTAGTTGCCGCATAACGGCATCGCGCCGCACCTGGTAATCGGCTACCAGCGGGACGGTATAAGGAAGGGGATCCTGCAATAACGGGACCACGGCGAGTTGTTCCACGGTGGGGGCTGACAGCCGAGCCTGGGCTAAACGCACCGCCCCCTGGAAAACGTCCTGGTGAGCGGTCGTAAAGCAACCCACCCGCGCCCCACAGGCATTGAACCGTTTGGACACGCTGTCCACCATGATCACATGCGGCGAGCGGGGCGCCAGGGCGAGGACGCTGGTACGATGCCGACCGTCGTACACGAACTCGCGATAGACTTCATCGACAATCAAAAAGATACCGTGCCGTTCGGCCAGGGCAATGAAATCGCCCATGCGGGCCGCGTCGTAGACCGAGCCGGTGGGATTATTTGGATTACAGAGGAGGATGGCACGCGTGCGGCTATCGATGGCGCGCTCGACCACCTCCATGGGCGGCAACGCGTAGCTTTGTGCCGCATCCAGGGCAACGGGCTTAAGCCGCACCGATGTGGAGGCGGCGAAGCCGCAATAGTTGGTATAGGTAGGTTCGAATACCAGCACATTGTCCCCTGGATCGGCCACCGCTGCGATAGCAAACCCAATCGCCTCGCTTCCTCCGATCGTCACCAGCACTTCGTGCTCGGGCACCTCAAACCCCTGAACCCTATAGTAGGCGGACCAGGCGGCGCGCGCCTCGGCGATACCGGGTGACGGAGCGTAGGAGAGCACGGTGGAGGGGAACCGATGGACCGCGTCGAGGATAGCCGGAGGCGTAGGGAAGTCCGGCTGCCCGATATTCAGCTGGAGCACCGAGATTCCGCGGGCCCGAGCGGCGTCGGCGAGCGGCGTGAGCTTCCGGATCGGGGAAGCGGGCGCGGCCCGCGCGCGGAGACTGGCGGGCGGCGTACGTACTGATCCTTCAATCACGCGGCACTCCCTTCGCCGGATACCCCCACCTAGCAGACATAACTGAACGCATTGTACGAACCGAACAGTTGGGGTGTCAACCCGATCCATGATGTTCAGTACAGAACAGTGAGGATTTGTTTCGATGGCCCACACGAGAGGTTATACTGAATAGGCGCCCCGAGGGCGTCGCTTGACCGGGGGTATAGCTCAGTCGGCAGAGCATCTGACTTTTAATCAGAGTGTCCTGGGTTCGAGTCCCAGTGCCCCCACCGGCAAATTGCCACTCTCGAAATCACCCATCACTGCCGTACATACTAAGTAGGAGGTTCGCTCACCCCACGAACCTTTGTGCCGGAGGCTTGAACTGCGAAGGGCACTGTGTTGAGGCGGAGATGGGAATCGTGCCGCGATGATGCTTCGAGCGTTGAATAACGGCGCCGCGGGCGTCACCACTCCAGCGCTGACTCGAGTGGCATTGGCCATCGGGCGGCCAATGCTCGTCACCATGGTTCAGGAAGTAGTGAGCCATTGTCCAGAGGTGGAAGTCTGTCTCGTCGCCCATAGGGCGGTCGACCTGGCTACGTTTCATGGTCGTGATCGGCTGCGTATCATCATTGCTGATCCCTCTGCCGCCGAGGAGATCCGCGACCTCTTGCACCCCGGGCAACTCCTGGTCATCCTGGCGCATGACGACACGGTCAAGAGTCCCTACGCTGACCTGATGGTCAATCTGGCCAAGCCAAACTGGTCCTCGGTACTCGCATTGTTTCTCACCGTACCGCCAACGGCGGTGGATCGGGCAGCGGAGCGGCGGCGGACGACGGGAGGGATCAGTCTTCGACGGCAGGTTGCCGAGTTGATGGGTCAGCTGTCAGCCGCCCCTTCGGATGCCGGCGATCCGGCACGGTTTGTGGCGACTAGCGAACAACTGGTGAGTATGCTCCCGGGGCTGGGCTGCCCCGCCACCCTTATCTTCCTGCGCACCGACGGGATTCCGCGCGCGAAGGCTGCCGCGACGCCCTGGCTCGATCTACTTCGCTCGCTGTTGCGGCGCGAGGATGCGGTACTCCGTCTTGACGAACTAACCTTCGTGGTCCTGGCTGTGAGCATGGAACCCGAGGCCCTCCCCAGCCTACTCACCCGCCTTTCCTGGCGGTTATGGCCCGCCAATCCCACCGCGATCGAGATCAGTTCCACGGTGTGGCAGCCTGGCCAGGCCTTCGACCTCCTGGCCATCCCCGGTCGTGAAGCTGAGTCAGCCGAACCCGTTGCTCCCCCTCCGCTCGCGACGATCGAGCACAGTATTCCCGTACAGCCGACCATGCCTGTCCTCGAGGTCGTGCCCGAGGTGTCCTCACCACCCTGGACGGATCCACTAGCCCGTATGAAGGCGCGCGGGTTGGAGGCCGAACCCTGGTTCGATCGCCTACCCGGCTTCACCAGCGAGCTGTCCCTGATGCAGGCCGTGGAGGCGCAGGAAGAGGAGGAGTTCGGCCACGTGGGCCACGCCGCCGGGGTTGCGCGCGTGGCTGTGGCCCTGGCCGGAGCGATCGGGCTATCCGCGCCCGAGATCGAACAATTGCGGCAAGCCGCCCTCTTCCACGATGGGGGGAAGCTTGCCCTGGATCGTGTACTATGGGGCAGCCTCGATACGATCAGCCCGTGGAAGCGGAGGCTCATGGAGGCTCACGCCGGACTGGGGGGCGAACTGGCCGATCAAGTAGGTATAGCGGACGCCGCGGTAATGGCGATCCTCCATCATCATGAGCGATGGGACGGCCAAGGCTATCCAGCCGGTCTGACCGGCAAGGAAATCCCTATTATGGCGCGCTTGCTGTTTGTGGCGGAGGCGGTGGATTCGATGCTGCGGCCAAGCTATCGCCGTCAGCCGATGGCTTCCAGCGACGTGGCGCGTGTCCTTTTGTCCGGCGCCGGCGAACTCTGGGACCCGGAATTGGTTCACCACGCGGTTCGAATCATCACCGGAACGGCACATGGCCGGCTCGGCGCGCCCCGTTCCCGCGGCAAGACGCTTTAACCTGGGTTATCCATGGGCGGCCCGGTTCCAGAGCTTCTCTCGTCATGAATAATCTTAGCGGACATCCCAACCAAACAGCGCATTGTGATGATCGGGCCATTTGAGTTGGGATCCGCGATTCGCATCATTGCGTCATGGCCCAGGGATGGTGGAAGTTGACGGCATCCCCTTCAGGGCCCCTGTATTCCGGCGCTAAAGATACGATAGGCTCCCTCATTGAAATCGATGGATTGGGCGGCCAGAATGGGCCGGTCAGCCAGAACGACGATTCCGTGTTGGCCGGGGGGCGCCCAATCGTTGAGGTCGATCGTGCCGCTTGCATGGGGCGCCAGCGTAAGCGATTGGCTGAGGCGCCTGCCGTCGGTACCGAGCAGGCTGAGCGACACGGCTGCCGCGCCCGCGGTAGGATTGGCCAGGTATAGTGTCTCGTCGGGTGCGCTGAGCAGACTTCGCGTATCACCCTCGGCGTAGCTATGAACCAGGGAGGGTTGTGAAAACGCCGCGCTCTCGCTGCCTCGATACTTTTTGGCCAGCACCTTCTCGGTGCTTGGACTCAACATCCCTGTATACGACGCGGCGACCGGCTGATCGGCCCGGAACCGGAGAACGCTCCAGCTCCCGTCGTGCCTGGGTAATAGCACTCGGGCCTGGCGGCCTGGCGCCAGGCGAATCGCGTGGGTCCATACGGTACGGAGCCGTGCGTCCTTGCCGATAAGCGTCACGTCCGTGGATTGCGGGCCGGGATTGAGCAACAACACCGCGTCATTGCCCCCGCCGGCGGCCGGGGCGAGCAGATATCCTGAAGTGGTGGGGCTCGATAATCCGGAGGCGGCCGTATAGCCGGCGCCGCCCTGGTAGGCACGATGCTCCTCCACTACCACGCCCGCCCCTTTGCCAACCTGCAACACCTCAGCCGAGGCGGCGCCATGTGGTAGATCCAGGGTGCGCAGACTGAGCGCGGGGAGGGTGATTCGCCGATAGTCATGGAGCGAGCCGTTGACTGCTAATTTGACGCGCACCGTTATCGGCACTGAACCGGGATTGAGGATGGAGAGCCGTTCGGACTCACCCCCTACCACATCAAGCGCCGGTACATACCAGCCAGGAGCTGGTTCGATCAGGCCAGGACTGCTCGCGGCCCCCGTGCCTTCATCGACGGCACTGCCGTGGTAGACCGTCCGGGCGGCATAAATTGGTTCGGAACTCTCGACCATGGCGGCCAACCCGTCACCCAAGCCGGCCGCATCGGAGGCATCCAGCGTGCCTCGCCCATGCGGCGGTACGTTGGTGACCGCGTAGACGCGCCGGCCGTCGGCCCGCACCAGGGTGGTGACGATGTAGGCCGGTTGCGCTCCGGGATTCAGGAAGGCCAGTATCTCGCGATCGCGGGGCGCGCTTGAGCCTTCGGCGAAGTACCACCGGCGCGCGGTGCCGCTCACCGAGTCCAGGGGGTCGGGGAGCTGATTGGTCGCCTGCTTGGCATGGTCGGCGCCTGCCGGACGCCGCGCCTGGACGGCAAGGAGACTGGGTGCCGGCTCGGTCCAGGCCGGGGCCGGCCGATCTGGGAGAGGGGTGACGTGACTGCCCAAGTTGGCGGCGCTTAGGGCGGACGCCGTTGGTTGCGCCGCGGCGGTATCGAGGGTGATCGGGAATGAGGGACCGGCCGCGAAGCCTGATGCGTCATAGAGTTGCCAGGTCGTATTCAGCTGCCCGGCTACGCTCACGCGGGGCAGGAATAAGGGGATTGTGATGGTGCCGCCGGGCGGCACATCCGGGAGATTGTAGCTCTTTGGAAGGCCGGGTAGGCTGCCGGCGATCAGGCGGAGGGAGAACCGGCCGTTCCAGGTAGTGGTGCCGGTATTCTGGACCTGGAGCAAGGCCACGGCCCGCGTGCCGACTCCTACGTCAAGCCAGCCTGTGCCGACCAGCGCCGCTCCGCTGTGCACGGCGCGCGCCACGGAGGCGCGTAAGGCGGGGAGCAGACGGTAGACGTTGGTGCCGGGGCACGAAGTTGGATTGAAGTCGCGGTGGCCCGCCAGGTTGGGGTAGGTAAGGGTACCGTCATCGGTGACGCCGCGCACATCAATGCCGAATTGATCGCTCAGTTGCGTCACCAGGCGAATCAAAGAGTTGACCATAGCATGACTGGGCTTCTCGATGTCGTAGTCGCCGATCAGCGCGATGCCGATCGAGCCGTAATTGTAGTCCTTGGTATGGCCGCCTACCACGGTCGGGCCGCCCGCCCGCCCCTCGTAGACCGTTCCATGCGAATCGATCAGATAGTTGTAGCCGATATCTCCCCAACCTTGCCCAAGGGCGTGCCCGGACCAGACATCCAGTACATCCCGCGCCCCATTCGCATCGATTGGGCCTGCGGTGTGGTGAATGATAATGTGGAACGGATCCTGGTAGGCGGGAATCCAGGCAGGGCTGCCCTCGCCGTCCGGGCTGCCCCAGGTCAGTCTGGACACGATGGGGACGGCGTCCGCCGCGGGGCCGGTTATGCCGTGCCTGGCGATCCTTGGCGGCGCGATCTGGGTGACGAGGGAAGCCGAAGGCGTTTGCGCGAGGGATGCGCCGAAGGTGGACGCGGGCAGCGGCGTGGTCGAGAGTACGATAAGGAGAACCAGGCAAACGACGACGTGTAAGCTTGGTCGCGACATGAGATCCTGATTCTAGGCGGATTATGACCGGTGAGACTCAGGACGATTGTACCGGAGCGATGGGCGGCGCGGGCGCTCGGCGTGGGTGAGTGCCGATGCCGGGGAGATTGTCCGGCTCCACGCGGTTGGGCAGCGGCTGTGATACGCTTAGTTCGTTCAGTGTGTGGGGCGCTGCCTTTCCAGTGAGGCCGCTTACCGCCATAGAGTACGGTACGGTCGCGTAGCCCAGGGCGGAATGCGTAGGCGGTCTACCGAGCATGTCGGCAGGCAAGTTGTTTATGGGTCAAATCTAGTGAGAAATTCCGGCTGGTATATCCCATTTTGGCGGAAGCCGAAGCGGCAACAGGGTGAAGGTCAGCAGCAAGAACGGCCGGAGAAGCGGCGCCGTTCGCGGCAGCGCTCCGATGAGGATCTCAACCGGGTTCGCGATGAATGGGTTAACCGTTACCGGGGGCGCGTCCAGGCGCTGCATACCTTGCGGCTCTCGGTGGGAACGCCGGCTGAGGAGATCGACGCGCGCTACCAGCAGTTGGTCAGCGAGTTGGCGGGCTTCCCCGAGGCCGAGGAGCGCAGGCGGCGCCTGCGCCAGGCGTATGACATCCTCAAACAAGAATAGCCGAGAGGCAACGGAGTAGACCATGAATGAATCGGCCGGTCGGCCGCTGCGCTTCAGCGTGCAGCTGCAGGCCCAGCGCACGACGTGGCCCGAATATATCGCGGCGGTGCGTGCCGTTGAGGAGCTTGGCTTTGATGGGGTCTGGAACCTCGACCATATGTTGCCGTTTGACGGGGCGGACGATGGGCCGTGTTTTGAAACCTGGACCACCCTTGCCGCGATGGCCGCTTCCACCAGCCGTATTCGCCTGGGCAGCCTCGTCAATGGAGTGATCTATCGCGATCCGGCCACTCTGGCCAAGAGCGCCGTGATGGTGGACCAGATCAGCAGTGGCCGTCTCGAGTTCGCATTGGGCGCAGCCTGGGCGGAACGGGAGTTCCGGGCATATGGCCTGCCCTTCCCACCGATTGGCGAACGGATGGACCGGCTCGAGGAAGCGCTGACCATCGTGAAATCACTCTGGACTCAGCCTCGCACGGCCTTCCACGGCGTCTATTACAACGTGAACGACGCGCCGTGCGAACCGAAACCGGTACAGCGGCCCTATCCTCCCATTTTGATCGGCGGCATGGGGGCGCGCACGCTGCGCAAGGCCGCCCGGCATGCCAATGAATGGAACGGCGTGGCCTCGCCCGAAACCGCCCGGTCGTGCATCGAACAATTGCGCGCCAACTGCGGGGCGATAGGGCGTGACTTCAATGAGCTTACCCTGTCGGTCCATCCACAACTGTTCATTGCCCGTGACCGGGAAAGAGCCGAGGCAGCGGGCCGCGCTCTGGCCGAATACCAGGGCAAGAAAGTGGGGGCCGAGCGCGGAAAATGGCTTATCGGAACGCCGGCGGACGTGCGATCGCAAATCAGCCGGTATACCGAACTGGGGGTGAGTCACTTCATCATGGCGATCGGAGCGCCGTTCGATCTGGATGCTCTACGCCTATTTATCGACGAGGTAGCGGTCCCCTTGCGGGACTCTTGAGCTACGTTCGGTAAATAATACGTTCTTCATCGCCAACTGTGGACCAATCGCTCCGCGTAACCAACCGGCGCCGGCCTTTGCTCTCGGTCGGGTTCGGCAGCCACTGCTTCAACCGCCGCGAACCGCCGCGCGATCAGGTTACGGGCGCCGCCCTCGCGTTGCATGATCCCCTCGACCACGACCAGAGGGCGGCGCACCAACAGCCGCTCGCGCTCGTATAGGGGCGGGCGGACAATGATGTTGACCACCCCTGTCTCGTCCTCCAGGGTCAG
>JAICHN010000149.1 GCA_025924845.1 Chloroflexota bacterium
ACCGGCAGAGTTGTCGTGCGGCGTGCATGGAGCGCTCGCCGGCACCTGACCCAGCGCTGGGGCCGGCTACGTCGCCGGGCATTTCCGCTTTTCGGCACCGTTGCAGAGTACCAAGCAGCGCAGGATTGTCGTCGCCCCTAGGTCTGGAGAATACTCAAATGATCAACATCAATCTTGACCCCGCTGAGCATCAGGCGAGCACGAGCTGGGAAATCGAGGCGGTCGCCCGCGAGGACATGGCAGTGATCAAATCGCTGTTCTTCAAGTTGCACCTCTATAATGCCGGCCTCGATCCGCGTTTCGCCCTGGCGGAGGACTGGGGGCGGCACCTCACGGCCCGTATCGAACACGCCCTGGCCGGCCGAGACCACCTCGCGCTGCTGGCCCGGGTCGGGGGGCAGCCGGCAGGCTTCCTCTTGGCGGCAGTCCACGTTGATGATCCTCTTTGGCGGTTTCACGAGTGGGGCGAAGTAGAGGCCCTCTACGTAGAGCGCGCATGGCGCGGCACAGGGCTGGCCGATGAATTATTGGGCCGGGCGCTCGACTGGGCGGCCGAGCGCGAGCTGACGGCGGTGCAACTGTATGTGACCGCCTCCAATACCCGGGCGATCAGCTTCTATGAGCGGCAGGGCTTCCGTTCTGCCCAAGCGGTCATGCGCACCTTGCTTCCGGTCGGAAAGCGTGACGTTACGGTGGGGTCGCCATGTCCGGCGAAATAACCCCCTTCGCTCTACCTCACCGCCTTCCATCGGGAGGCTGCCGCGCCGGCCGGCGCGGTTGTCGTCGGTAAGACCTGTTCCCCGTATGTGCTCCGGAGGCGTGACGAGTGATGTTGTCTATGCCACGATCTCTTCTATCTGATTCAGCGTCGCCGCATCCAGCTCCCAACCTACGGCGCCCACATTGCCTTCGACCTGCTCCGGCCGCGTCGCGCCCGCGATCACGGTGCATACTTGCGGCTGCGCCAGCAACCAGGCGATCGCCAGTTGGCTCACCGTCTTATCGTGTGCTTTGGCGATTTCGTCCAGCTTAGCCACCTTGCCCAGGCGTTCCTCGGTCAGTTGGGCCTGCAGGCGCTCGTTGCCGTGGTACCGTGTCCCTTCGGGCACCGGCTCACCGGCGCGGTACTTCCCGGTCAGCAGCCCGCCGGCCAGGGGAAGGTAGGGGATCACGCCAATCCCGAACGCGGCACAGGCGGGCAGGAGTTCGGCTTCAGCCGAGCGCTCGAACAAATTGTAGTGCGGTTGCTCAGACACCAAAGGCGCATAACCGCGTCGATCGCTGGTCCATAGGCTCCAGGTCAGTTGCCAGGCCGAGAAGTTGGAGGACCCGATGTAGCGCACCTTGCCGGCGCGCACCAGGTCGTCGAAGGCGCGCAGCGTCTCCTCGATTGGGGCCTCGGCGTCCCAAGAGTGGGCCTGATAGAGATCAATGTAGTCGGTTTGCAGGCGCCGCAAGCTGGCCTCGCATCCCTCGACGATGTGTTTTCGGCTGAGGCCCTTGTCATGCGGCCCGTCGCCCATCGAGGCGCGCACCTTGGTTAGAATCTCCGCCTGCTCCCGCCTGCCCTTAAGGGCCTTACCGATGATTTCCTCCGAGCGGCCCCTGCTGTACACGTCGGCCGTGTCCACGGTGGTGACGCCGAGATCCAGGGCGCGATGGATCACTTCAATCGAACGGGCCTCCTCGGTCCTACCGCCAAAGTTATTCGCCCCCAGCCCCACGGCCGAGACTTTCAGTCCCGACTTACCGACGCTCCGATACTGCACGTGTATCTCCTCCGCTCAGTCCCCATCTCCATCACTCGATCAGTGTAGCCAATCCATCATCGGGAGGCATGACCGGCATGACCGGCATGACCGGCTCTCGCTCGGCCGCTCGTCGGCGGGCAGCCCAGGGCTTCCAGACCCAGAGCAGCGTCGCCGCGATGGCCAGGGCGCTCAGCACGCTAATCACCAGTCCCGCCAGGTAGGAGACAGGGGCATAGGTGAAGACCAGGCGGTGCGTACCGGCGGGCACCTGGATGGCGCGCATCAGGTAGTCGGCACGGCGGATCGGCACCGCCTTGCCGTCCAGCCATGCCTGCCAGCCGGGATAGTAGGCGTCGTTCAGCACCAGGTACGAGGGCGCGCCGGCCCGGAACACCACCTGCACGCTGTTGCTGGTATCGGCGACTACCCGCGCCGCGCCGGGCTGGAGATTGCCGGGGATGGGCACCGCGGGCGGGCGTAGCCGATCGGCCCAGCTATCCTGAACGAAACCCAGACCGAACGGAGGCTTGCTCGTCCTGGCATCGAGCAGCAGTTCTTTGTGCCCGTCGAAGTTTGGTCCCAGCACGGCCTGTAATTGAGCATCCGTGCCCCGCACCACCCGCGCGGCGCTCAGGGGGAGCAGGAAGGCGCGGGGCAGGGCATCGGGATTGTGGTAGAGATAGGTCACGGTGAAATGGGGCGAGGGATTCCAGAAGGTGCCTTCGGGGAGCAGCCAGGACTGCGTGGCGACGGCGCTCAGCAGCTTGAGATTGCCGGACTTCATGCCGGCCACATTGCACAGGCGAGGGCTGATGCCGGGCGCGTTAATCGTGACATCGGTAATCCCGACCAGATCGGCCCAGCGGGCATCGAAACAGGTGATCAGGTCGCGGGCATCGGCATTGGAAATCTCGCCCAGGTCGGATGGGGGATGAGTGACCGAGAAATAGGGACGGAGGGTAACCGGCGCGTAGTCCTCCGCGTCGTAGAGGTCGCCGCTCACCATCCCCTGGCGGTTGGGCATGCTGCGGTCGATGGTCAGCACCCTATAGGTGTCCGGGTCGGCCTGAAGCAGGCTGCTCAGCGTCGTGGCGCTATAGTAGGGTGTAGGGTCGAGGAAACGCACCAGGCCCGAGGCGCCGCACCAGAGATCCAGCAGGGTAAAGCCCAGAAGGAGGAGACGCGCCGCCTGGGGGCGGATCAGGCGCTCCGCCGCGCAGGCCAGAACCAGGACCAGATAGCCGCCAAAAAGCAGCAGCCGATGAGCGGCCGGGAAGACGGTGGCGAACAGCTCGGGCTGGAGGTCCGGGTGCCCGTCGTACATATACATCACCTGGACCACCGCCACGATCACCACGATCAGCGCGCCCGCCCCCAACAGCACCCAGCGGAGCGCGTGCCACAGAGCGAGCGCGCCCTTGCGCTGCTCTAAAAGCCAATCGAAGCCGGGAGCGGCCAGTACGGCTACGCTCAGCGTGGCGGGGAGCAGCCAGCGCGCGGGCACGCGCACCAGATTGAGCAGCGGCAGGTGGAAGGCCAGGCCATAGACGGGAGTATAACGGCCAAAGGCGAATACCACGCCCACGATGAGCAGCGCGGTGTAGAAACGCACATGCGGATCGCGTGCTCGGTAGATCGTCGCCGCTACGGCCGCCAATAGGGGCAATAGGCCGACGTAAAAGGCGTATTCATGCCAGTAGCCGGCGGCGAACTGATTGAGCCAGTAGGTATTGTCCGGCTCATTTCCTACGGCGTCCGGTGAAAAGGCCATCAGCAGTGCGGCTGGGGGAAGCGAGATCTGGCTGGCGCCCTTATAGTCCAGGCCGTTGGAGCGAATACTCCAACCCAGCACCTGGATGAAGGGGAGCACGATCACCGCTGCCAGGGACAACGCGGCCAGGACGGCCAGAGCGTAGGCGCCGATCAGGCGCCGAGCGCAGGCACGATCGTGTCGCCAGGCAGCGATCAGCCTCACCAGCAGCAGCGCGCCGACCGGATAGACCGTGAACACCAGGAAACTTATCCCGTTGGCCAGTAGTTGCAGGCCGGCAGCCGCGCCGAGAAGCAGGGCGGCACGGGCGCTGGGATGTTCCAGCAGGCGGTGCGCGGCCAGGAACACCCAGGGCATCCAGGCGATCACCCCCAACTCGAACAAATGCCCGGCGTACAGATGGCTAATCAGAAATCCGGAGAGCAGGAAGGCCAGGGCGCCCACCGTCCGCCCGACCCGGCCGGCGCCCGTCACGCCGGCCAGGGCATAGGAGCCCAGTCCGGCCAGGGCGAAGTGGGCGATCACCAGCAGAGTGATCTCGTCGTTCACGCTGAGAAACTGAAGCGGCCAGAGGAGAGGATAGGCGATCAGTCCACTGAAGGGCACCAGAGGATAGCCGCCGCCCGCGTAGTTATTCCAGAGCGGCAACAGCCCCTGATCCACCTGATGCTTGATCAGGGTGAGGAGCGGATAATCGAGCACAATGATATCGCCGCCGAATGGAGGTGTGTTGGTGCCCAGACCCTGATGAAAGAGGAGAATGGGGAGGACCATCAGTAAGAGCGGCGGCCACCAGGGGGCGAGGGCCGGCAGGGTCGCCCTGATCCGAGCCGTCCACGGCGGGAGGGCGCTAGCGGTATGTGGCACGCCGATTATGGTAGGGGCGCGCCGCCCGAACTGTCAAAGAAATCGCGAGTGATCTATCAGGCATCAATAATTCTATTGATGCCTGATGGGCCAGTTTATTGGATGACCCGGAGCTTAGTTCATGAGAACCGGGGCACGGGGGAGGGTGAACCAAAAAGTGTTGCCCGTCCCCTGATCCGCCGCCTGCACTCCAATCTTGCCGTCCATTGCCCCGACCAGTCGGCGGCAGATGTAGAGGCCCAGGCCGGTGCCGGCGGTAAGGCCGGAGATATTCCGCGTGGCGCGAAGGCGGCTGAAGCGAATAAACAGCTGTGCTTGCTCGTCGGGAGTGAGCCCGATCCCGTAATCCGCTACCTCGACTCGGATGACGGCGCCGGCATCCTGCAGGCGCACGACGATCGGCGTGGTGGGAGGTGAATACTTGGCCGCGTTATCGAGGAGGTTGACCAGTACCTGCGCCACTCGCTCCGGATCCGCCCAGGCGGTGGGCATCTCGGCAGGCTGCTCCACCACGACATGGCGCCCCCTGTGAACGGCGCCCACCTCCTCAATGGCCCGTTCGATCAAAAGCCCCAGGTCGGCGCGGTCCAGGCGCAATTCGACCTCGCCAAGCAAGTGAACGGCAAGCGAGAGATCGCCCACCAAGCGTTCCATGCGCAGAGTGGAGCGCATGATCTGCTCTACGTTCCGGATCCGCTTCTGCTCCGGAAGGTCACCCCAATGGGTAAGCAGCAATTGTGAAAAGCCCCGGATCGTGGCGAGCGGCATACGCAATTCGTGTGACAGCGAGGCAAGAAATTCGGCATTGGTGGTCAGCGGATCGTCCGCGATCCTCGGGGCGAGTGGAGTCACGGCATCATCCCATGGGCTACTTCGGTCATCGGTCATGGACGCATTGTCAGCCCGGCGCTCCCCTGAAGCCATCCCCAAATCGGATAGCCCGTGTGGTGGGGCCCTATTGCCCGCGAGGCGGTGGATCTTGGGCGCGCCTCGCGTTTGAGGATGCGCCGGCTCAAAATGCATTAGTATTCTTGTCATGGACGACCAATCACCGCTCTCTTTGGATCCGACCTCCCTGGCCGCCTGGGCCGATGAGTTGCGCGCCATGGCGGCGATTGGCCTGCTGTATAGTTCGGACCATTTTGACCGGGAACGCTATACGCGGCTCCAGACCCTGGCGGCGGAGATGCTGAGTGCCGCCACCGGGCACCCCGCCGACGCCGTCGAAGCGGCGCTGACCAAGGAGGTGGGCTATGTGACGGTCAAGGTGGGAGTGGCGGCGGCGGTCTTCGACCCGGCTGGTCGGATCCTGCTCCTGCAGCGACGCGACAGCGGCCTATGGGCCATGCCCGGCGGCTGGGCCGACGTGGGTACCGATACGCCGGCCGGCATGACGGCGCGCGAAGTGCGCGAGGAGACGCGGCTGGAGGTTCGTGTCGATCGCCTGCTGGGCCTCTACGATAGCCGCTTCCGCCGTTTCCGCCACCCTCATCACCTGTACCACATCGTTTTCCATTGCACACCGATTGGGGGCAGTCCCGAGGTGACCGAGGAATCGCTGGCCATCGACTACTTCACGGAGCGCGATTTGCCTCCGCTGGCCTTCAGCCACGTCGATGCCGTACATGACGCCTTCCGCCAGTGGGCCGACCCCACGCTCCCTCCGGTATTTGATTGATCCAGGGCGGGCGGCGCTTTTGTGTAGCCCCGGTTCGCAAGGTCGGCCTCCGGTGGCAGCCCAGGGGAATCTCCCACGCGAACCTTGTCAGTAGGCAAGGTGGGGATGACTGCCGTCGAAATGGGCGAACTCTTCACCCAACACCTGCACGATCCGTTCCACACCCAGCATGAGCAAGCGCTCCCGCGGCCCGCTCACCGCCACGGCGCCAATCAGCAGACGGTCGTGGCCGATGTAGGCGGGGACGGCCACGCAGATCACGCCCGTATAACACTCCTCCATGTCTACCGCGTAGCGCGCTTCTCGCACCGACTCCAGCACCCGTTTCAAGTCGGCGACCGATTTGGTCGCCCGTTCGGTCCCGCCCTGAAAGTCCACCGTGCTCAGCGCGTTCTCCAGCTCGGCGCCATCCAGGGCCGACAGATACGCTTTGCCCAGGGCGGATGCATGCATCGGGCGCACCGATCCCACCGACTCGCGCACCCCCACGGCATGACGGCTGGGAGCATAGACCAGGTAGACCATCGACGATCCACTCGGCACACCGAGCACGGCTGACTCGCCAAGCCGATCTCTGACTCTTTCCAGCATGGGCAGGATCAATCCCGGCAAGGCCAGATGCTCGTGACCGTTCCCGGCCAGGGTGTAAAGGTGCGTCACGTTCAGGGAAAACGACTTGGCGTCGGGATCCTGCCGCACCCAGCCGTGTTCGCTCAGGGTCTGGAGGATTCTCCACCCCGTGCTGCGGTCCACACAGAGATGACGCGCCACGTCCGCGGCCGTGCGGGGCGCCTCGGCCAGGAGTTCGAGGGTCTGCAATCCTTGGGTCAGCGCTTTACTCATACCAGCCCTTTAGCTCGATCTACCCATTACTATCCACCATGCGATGTGATTTGGCAACACGTTGCAAGAAAACGGCCCCGAAGGGCTTGACATGCAATACCACGCGGCGCATACTGGGAACCATTCTGCAACACCGGGCATTCTATGCAACGCTCAGGTTTGATGCCGCTTCGTCGGTTGGTAGTCCGCTTCCCGCGCCGTCCCGTCCAACTTCAGTTTCTATAATGGAGTGTCTGGGATGCCCGAGCAACAGTACGAACTGATGCGGCCGCAAGACATCGTGATTGAGCGCGATCGCGCCCCCATCTGCTACCTCCCGCTCGGACCACTGGAATGGCACGGGCCGCACTTACCCTATGGAGTGGATCTGCTCCACGCCTACACTCTTGCCCGAGAGGCCGCCCGCCGGACCGGGGGAGTGGTCTTGCCGCCTTTGCCCCTGGGCACCGAAACCTATCTGTCCCCTGATCGGGTGCGCGATCGCGGGTTCAGCGGTGACGAGCGGATCGTCGGCATGGACTTTCCCGGATTCCTTCTCCCCAGCCTGTACGTGGAGGACAGCGCCTTTGGGGTGATCTTGCACGAAATGATCCGCGCCCTCAAGCGACAGCGATTTCGTGTGATCGCCGTGATCAACGGGCACGGCGGCAAGAATCATCTGGTGACCCTGGATCGTATCGTCGATGAGGAAACTGAGCCGGGCATAGTTTCCGTCCAGCATGTGTTTGCTCTACGGGCCGGCGATCCGGGTGGTCATGCCGAACGCGGGGAGACCGCGTTCATGCTGGCCTATTACCCCGACACCGTGGATTTGGCGGCACTGCCGCCGTTGCCCGAACCGCTCAAGAACACCGAGTTCGGCGTCCTCGACCATCCAACCTGCGTGGGTGAGCCGACGGCGGATTTCACGGTGCGTCCCGAGCAGGATCCCCGCCACGCCGGCGCGGTCGACGGCCGGGCTGCCATGGAGCGCAAGGTTCAGTACGTGGCGGAGCGCGTACGGCAGGCGCTGGCTATCGTTGGCTGAGCGTTGGAAACGGAGCCAGGTGAAGGAGGTGAATGCACGTTCAAGGGTTCAGGCATAGGGTAAAGCCGGTGTATGGTCCCCAAATGCGAAGGAGAGGCACATGGCCACCAAGCGAATCCGGTATCTTCCCAGCTTCCTCATCCTCGTCGCCGTACTGTTCCCTCTGGTAGGTTCCAATACTCCCAGCGCGGGCGCGCATCGGGCCAACGGACCCGTAACGATCAGTTTTTATTATCGCGGCACCACCTCGCAGCACGACCAATGGGTCAGCTGGATGGTGACCAACTTTAACAAGCAAAACCAGGGCAAGATCCAGGTCACCACATCGAGCACGCCCGATGCCGATTATCATCAGAAGATCAACCTGGTGTTGGGCGGCTCGAATCCTCCCGACATCTTCTTCTCCTGGGAAGGCGGCTACGCCAAATCCATGGTCGACGCGGGGAACGCGGCGCCCCTCGATGCCTACTACAAGCAGTATCACTGGAACAGTGAGCTCACCCCGGTAGCCGCGAAGCTTGCCACCATTGAGGGTCACCAGTATTTCCTCGCCGGCTATATCTCAGCCTCGGTCGTCTGGTACAACACCGCCATCTTCGCCAAGTATCATCTCAAACCGCCCAAGACCTGGGATCAGCTGGTCACCGTGGCCAATACCCTGAAGAGCCATGGCATCGCTCCCTTCCTGCTCGCCAACCAGCAGCAATGGGAAGCCCAGTTCGACTGGACGGGCTATTTCGTCAACAAGTACGGGGTCGGGGTCTATAATCAATTGCTCAACCGGCAGATTCCCTGGACCGATCCGCGTGTCGTCGCTACGTTCGCCCAGATCAAGCAGATGGAAGACAACGGCTGGTTCCTGCAGGGCATCAACTCCATGGACTTCGATACCACGGCGATTATCTTCTGGAAGAAGCAAAAGGCCGCCATGTGGTATCAGGGCTCGTTCATTCTGCCCAAGTTCATCACCGATAAGAAGCTCACCCAGCCGGTGGATTGGTTCCCCTACCCCCAGATCGGCAACCAGTCGCCTACCGTCTCCGTCTTCGCCGAAGATACCTACATGATCAACAAGAAGAGCGCGCACAAGGCCGAGGCCGCGAAGTTCCTTGACTTCCTGGTCTCCGCCGCGTCCCAGCGGCAGCAGGTGGATCTGGTGGGGCCGTACTCTCCCAATGCATCGGTGGCTCCGATTGGCGAGGCGCCGATGGTGGAGCGGTTGGCCAAGCTGATTGCCGGCTATAAGGCGTCGACCTTCATGCATATTGACCACGCGCTGGGCCAGGACGTGGCGCAGCCATTCCTCGAGCAGTTGCAAGGCGTACTCGCGGGCACCGTCACACCGGCCAAGGCGGCGGCGGTAACCGAGGCGGCGGCCAAGAAGGCCATGGGCCCAGTGCATATGTAACGGGGAAGGCCCGGGCCGGCGTGCTTCGATACGGAGCACGCCGGCCCGCGGCTGACGATGCCGCAGCCGATTTCCCGGTAGGGCGCCTGCTTTGCCGGGAGCACCATCCAGATCAACTTTACCAATCACTCAAGCAGCAGCAAGGGGATGCCCCGTTGGCCGCCGTGACTTCACCAGCCCCTCCCGTATCCAGCCCTGCAAGCCACTGGCGTGCCTTTAAGAAGCACTGGGTGGTGTATGTCGCCGGCGTGCTGCTGCCCCTCACCCTGTATTGCATCTTCGTCGGCTATCCCCTCGTCTACAACGTGTACCTGAGCTTCATCGACTGGAACGGTCTGTCCGCCCATATGAAGTTCGTCGGATTCAGCAACTACACGGAGCTATTCCACGACAGCATATTCTGGGACTCGTTGACCAACACCCTACGATGGGTAGCCGGCGCAATCATCTTCGCCGATGGCGTTGCCTTTCTCCTGGCCGTCTTCCTCCGCTCCAATAAGGTCCACCTCGGCACCGCCTTCCGAATGTTGTTTTTCCTGCCGGTGACGATGTCCCTGGTATCCATTAGCCTCATGTTTTCCTTTATTCTCAACCCTGCCTTCGGCGTGATTAGCGTTATTCTGCAAGACATCGGCCTGGGCAGTTTGAACGTAGATCTGCTGGGGAACTCAAGTTCCGCAATCTATACCCTCATCGCGGTGTTCGGTTGGTCGTACGTGGGCATTCCGATGATGCTCTTCGACGCCGGTCTCACCCAGATCCCGGCCGAACTCTATGAAGCGGCCCGCCTTGAGGGCGCGGGCACGGCGCAGATTCTGTTCCGCGTGACGATGCCCATCCTGCGCCCCATCTTCCTCGTGGTGACCATCCTGGCCGTAATCGAGGCGCTGCGTACCTTCGATATCGTGCTGGTGATGACCCGCGGCGGGCCGGGGACCGCGAGTGATGTCCTGGGCTATTTCATGTACATCGCGGCCTTTACCGAGACCCGCTTCGGCTATGGAGCGGCGATCAGTACGGTGATTCTCCTGTTCAGTGCCGTGTTCGCCCTTACCTATTTGCGTCGAGTGGGAAGGGATGTTCTCCATGCGTCGGAGTAGTCCGCTCCAGCGACTTATGAAGATCGCTCTGACCGTGCTGGTGCTGGGCCTCGCGGCGATCTGGATCTATCCATTCATCCTTACCGTCTTCACCTCATTGAAGACGCCGGACGACGTGCTGAATGATCCGTTCAACTTCCCGCCCCACCTCACCCTTGATGCCTATTCAACTGTCTGGACCGATCTGAATTTCGGACAACTGCTGAAGAACAGCCT
>JAICHN010000150.1 GCA_025924845.1 Chloroflexota bacterium
ATGCCTGGCCGGGCTATGAGCGCTTCGATGCCGCCGCCGTCGAGCGCTTGCGAGCGGCGGGCGCGGTAATCGTCGGCAAGACGAGAATGTCTGAATTTGCCTATTCTCCCGGATCGAACAACAAACACTATGGTCCCGTAGCCAACCCATGGAATCCGCTCCACGATACAGGTGGGTCCAGCAGCGGCTCGGCGGCGGCAGTAGCGGCCGGCCTGGTCTACGCGGCCCTTGGCACCGACACAGGAGGCTCAATTCGCATACCTGCATCACTGTGCGGGCTCGTGGGGCTGAAGCCAACCTTCGGCCGCACCTCACTGTACGGCGC
Organism: Chloroflexota bacterium; assembly: GCA_025924845.1. Next base: position 326 of record JAICHN010000150.1, read on the forward strand.
CGTTGCGCTTTCCTGGGCGCTCGATCATCTAGGGCCTATAGCGCGGGCGGCCGGCGACTGCGCTGAAGTGCTGGAGGTGCTGGCCGGCGCCGATCAGCGCGACCCCCGCACCCTGACCTGCCCGCCGGCCCGCCAATCTCTGTCCCTGAAGGGCATGCGAATTGGGGTGCTGGGCGACGACGGAACGGACCGCACACTCGCCGGCGACGAGGTGCTGGCGGCATGGCGGAGTGGGCTGGACAGCCTGGCCGCGCGTGGCGCAATCCTTGTCCCAATCGACATCCCGGAACTGGACCAGGCGAGACTCGTGCATAGCGTCATTCTGGTCCTTGAGGCGCTGGCCCAGCACCAAGGGAGGATGCGAGAGCATTGGCTGGACATTGGAGAGTTCCCCCGGCCGCGCCTGCTCTACGGTCTAGCGCACTCGCCGACGGCGTACGTGCGCGCTCAGCAGGCGCGCGCTTTGCTGCGGGCGCGGATTGCATCACGCCTGGCAGACATTGATCTGCTGAGCACCCCGACCATGCCGGATGGGGCGCCTCCCCTGGCCGAGCCTGCCTCAACCGCCTTTACCGGGCCCTTTAACCTCCTTGGCCTACCGGCGATTAGCACTCCGGTGGGCTTCACCGCCGCGGGCCTCCCGATTGGCCTGCAACTGGTGGGACGCGCGGGCGATGACGCTACGCTGTTGGCGGTTGCCGCGTTGGTGTCCACCAACGGTTGAGATCGCGCCCTGTTCCGGAATTGGACATTTTTGACACAAACGAACCGATCCTTGACAACTTTCAAGGATCGGTTCGTTAGTAGCGACACCTGCAGGTCGAACGGCTGCTAGGTGTGCTTCCCGCCTTGCCGGCCTGCACCGCGTTTTGCGGAACGGACCGGCGTCCCGGCGCGGCTGGAGCCGCCTTCACGGCCGATGTCGGCCATATGGCCGCGATCCTGGCTTACCTTCTCGCCCCCTTCTCGGCCGATGTCGGCCATGTGACTGCGGTCCTGGCTCACCCTCTCGCCGCCTTCGCGTCCGATCTCGGCCATGTGGCCCCGGTCCTGACTAACGGCCTCGCCGCCCTTGCGGCCGATCTCGGCCATGTGACTACGATCACGACTTACCGCTACGCCGCCCTTGCGGCCGGCCTGGCGTGCCTCATCCGAGGAAAACTCATGAGCGTGGCCGCTCTCGTGCGCGGCTTTGCCGCCCTCGCTGGCAATGTCCCGCTGCTTCTTGTCGTCCATGGAGGCGAAGCCTCTATTACTAGTGTTTCCCATAGAAAGTACTCCTCTCATAGGTGGTCCACTCTGCGCAGTGGTCTACATAACTCAGTCTACGCGGCACCCTATGCAGCTTCATCAGCCGAAGGAATGGACAGGCAAGGAGGTTGACCTAGTCCAGGCGAAGCGGCGTCATCGACCAGGTTTGCGTTGCCGACGATTCAGATGCCGGCGCGTCGTACGGATTGCCAACCACAGGCCAAAGCTGAGCGGCAGCCAGACGGCGCTTGCGGTAAGCAGCGTCACCCAGCCTGACGTAAGGGGGGCCAGCACCCAGTCCACGGCAGCGAAGCCCAGCAAACCAAGGCTACCGATGGCGGCGCCCCATGCGTCAACTCCGGCGGCATTCTTGCCGGCTTGCCGCTGGATCAGGCTCAGGCTCGCCGTGGAGATCGAGGGAAAGGCCAGAAATAACCCGCCCACGGCCGGCCCGTACGCCGCGCCGATCAGGCCGGCTCCGGCCGTGACCAGCCCGCCGAGGGTGAAGCGTACCAGATGCGCTTTCCACGAAAGGCGGCGGACCTTGCCGATGTCCAGGGCAATGTTCTTCACCCGGTCACCGTAGGGCCAGGGCCCACAGACCAAAGGCAACAGCCGGCCACACCGCGAGGCCCGTGCCGGACGCCGCGAGGGCGCCCCACCGCCGGCGCCAGATCAGATACGAGGCCAGCAGGCAGTACGTGCAGAGGGCCACGGCGCCCACCAACATCGACCTGCCGTCAAGCGCCGCGTCGGCGCCGCTCTTGGTGGCGAAGGCCAGGCCCAGTGATACCAGGCCCACCGAGGGCGCGGCGCCGAAGATGCCGGCAAAGCTCTTAGGGCGGAGCATATCGCCCAGGATGGCGAAGAGTGAAACGAGCAGGCCACCCAGGAGGAAGCGAATAAGGAGCGTGATCAACATCTACGCGCATTTTCCCGCTACACGGCCTGCGAAAGAATCTCGAGCGCCCGCATCAACTGCATAGGCCCTGCATTCATGGTTCCACCGTACCGTCTAATGGTCAATCTCCCTGACAAGTGATGGGGGATAACCGGCGCTAGCGCCCGTTTCGGCCGGTATCATAGGAATGCACCGCGTGGCCCGGTAGGCGCCGCTCGGCGGTATGAGTACAAGCAGGGGAGGCGGCTATGACTCAGATCGGGGTGGGCGTAATCGGCATGGGCTGGATGGGCGTCGTCCATAGCCGGGCCTACGGACAAATTCACGATCGCTTCCACGATCAGGGCGTCGAACCGCGTTTAATCGCCTGTGCCGATGTCGATGGCGCCCGCGCGGACTCCGCCCGCGATCGCTTCGGATTTCAGCACAGCACCGCGGATTGGCGCTCAGTCATCACCGATCCCCGCATCAATGTGGTAAGTATCACCACGCCAAACGATTGCCATCTGGAGATGATTCGGGCCGCCGCCGATGCGGGCAAGCATATTCTTTGTGAGAAGCCCGTGGGGAAGACGCCGGCCGAGACCCTTGAAGCGGCGGCTATCGCGCACCGTGCCGGGATCCATACCTTTGTGGGCTTCAACTATCGTTGGGCGCCGCTCGTGCAATATGCGCATAACCTGATCGAGCGAGGTGATTTGGGTGAGATTACTCACTATCGCGGCCGTTTCCTCAACGGCTACGCGCGCGATGCCAGAGGCTATCTCACCTGGCGCTTCGACCTTGACCACGGCTACGGCACCCTAAGTGACCTCATGCCCCATGTGCTCGATATGGCCCACTTTATCGCCGGACCAATCGACGCCGTGGTAGCCAATCGTGCCACCTTTATTAGCCTGCGTCCAATCCCAACCGCGCCCACGATCGGCAACCCGATTGATGGAGGCGCCGAAAGCGCCGCCATGGGCCGCGTGACCAATGAAGACTACGTCGGCCTGCTGGCGCGATTCCGGAACGGCGCCCAGGGCACGCTCGAAGCCTGCCGGGTGATCTCAGGATCGGCTTGCGATATGTCCTTCGAGGTACATGGGACGCGCGGCGCCCTGCAGTGGAGCTTCGAGCGGATGAATGAGTTGCGAGTGGAACGGCGGAACGACGAGGATCACGCCGAGGAAGGCTACACCACGGTGCTGAGCGGACCCTGGCATCCTCACCACGCCGATTTCAATCCGGCCTGGGGACTCAGCCTCAGCTATGACGACTTGAAGACCATTGAAATCTTCGAGTTCCTCCGTTCGGTGGCGAACGGCACGCAGGGCGATCCCGGCTTCGCGGCGGCCGCCGCCGTGGCGAGGGCCCAGCAAGCCGCCATCGCGTCATGGGACTCCGAGCGTTGGGAACGCATTGCGCCGCCTGAAGGGTAAAAGGAGGAGCAGCGGCCAGGAGAAAGGGGAGCCATGACTCACTTTATCAAGATTGCATACTGAGTGCGCCGGCACCTCAGACTTATTCGTTATGTGCATACCGGACGCCGACCCATCCGCTCGCTCCGCATCGCGGTGTGCGGCGCTCTGCTCCTGGTCCTATTGAGCGCCGGCACGCGCGGCATCGCCGAGGAAGCGCGAGCTCCGGCCGGCGCTACCGTACAGGTCTGGCTCACTACCCCTGACCTTGCCGAGGCGCTCGATCGCCGGCCGAATCTGGCGTTCGCTCCGGATCGCGGCGGTAACTCGCTCGTGATAAATGTTGATGAACATACTGAGTACCAGCAAATGGACGGCTTCGGCGCCGCGCTTACTGATACCTCGGCCTGGCTTATCGCCCAGAAGCTGGCTCCGGCGGCGCGCGCCGCGTTGATGACTGCCTTATTTAGTCCAGGTCTGGGGATCGGGGTGGACTGGCTGCGTATTCCGATGGGCTCGTCCGACTTCACCCATGACCACTATTACTCCTATGACGACAATGGTGGAGTCGCCGATCCGCTGTTGACCAACTTCTCAATCGCCCACGACCTGCCCTACATCGTCCCTCTCCTCAAGCAGGCACTGCGCCTCAATCCCGCGATCAAGTTCGATGCCAACCCATGGAGTCCTCCTGCCTGGATGAAGAGCAACCATAGTCTGGTCGGCGGCGGCACGTTGCTGTCGCGCTATTACGGAACGCTTGCCGCCTACTTTGTAAAGTTCCTGCAGGCATACCAGGCAGAGGGCCTGAACATGTACGCCGTCCAACCACAAAACGAGCCCCTGGCCGAAACGACCTATCCTAGCATGATCTGGAATGCGTCGGATGAGGCTCGCTTCATTGCCGACTATCTCGGACCTGCTCTCGTCGCCGCGAACCTCGATTCGAGGATTCTGGGCTACGACCATAATTGGTCCCGCCCGGCGTATCCGAGCACGCTGCTCGGCAACGCAAGCGCCGCAGCGTACCTGGCGGGTACCGCATGGCACAGTTACGCGGGCGAGCCGCGCGCGATGACCGCGGTGCATGATCGCTACCCGGCCAAGGATGTGTACGAGACCGAATCGTCAGTCGCCCACCCGGCCGATCTGTTCATCAACGCGGCGCGCAATTGGTCGAAGACAGGGGTGATGTGGAATATCGCGCTGGACAGGCAAGGCGGCCCCTTGCCAAGGAATCCAGCCTGCCGGGGCTGTATCGGGCTGGCCACGATCAATCAGGCCACGGGCAGCTACACCTTCACCAACTATTACTACGAAGTGGGTCAGTTCAGTAAGTTCGTGCAGCCCGGCGCCTACCGCATTGCTTCCACGTCGTTTGGTCCAAGCAGTATCGAAGATGCCGCCTTCGAGAATCCGAACGGCGCCAAGGTGGTGGTCGTCTATAACGGAGCCGACAACGCGCGGGCCTTCAACCTGCTCAGCGACGGCGCATCCATCAGCTACGCGCTGCCCACGGGCGCGGTGGCCACCTTCACCTGGAACGACGCCCCGCTCCCTGGTCCACGCAGACACGACGTAGCACCGAACCCTACCACAACATCCACCGTTCCCCGATCCGGAAGCAAGGGACAGCCTGCGAGAAGGTCTTACCCTGGTATGGAAACTAAGATTACTTTTCCCTAGCGGTTCGTGCGGTATAGTAGGAGCGGGACAACCGAGATTATCCGCCGGATCCGTGCCGGAGTTGTACGATTTCGCTATGACACCCGACGTGAGCGTCTCGCCGCCGCCTGATCTCCTGGTCACCGGACACTTCAAGGCTCGCCCAGGTTACAGGGCCTACCGTCCCCACGGCTCTCCCAATTGGTATGCATCACTGACTTGCCGTGGTCATGGCCTGTTTCGCCAACCCGATTTCGAGTTGACGACCAATCCGGGCGACCTCGTGGTGCTTGGTCCGCATACCTTCCACGATTACGCGGTGCCGCCCAGAGGAACCTGGGAGTTTATCTGGGCCCATTTCATGCCTCGGCCTTCATGGCTGTCCTGGTGGCAACTGCCGGAGCGGGGAGCCGGCCGATTCATCGTGAGCTTTCGAACTCGCGAGGTCTTCGCGCGCGCCAAGGGCGCCATGCTTCGTCTGCATGCCGATGTGTGCGCATCGCAGGGCCTACCTCGGAACTTTATCCGGAATGCCCCCGAACGAGAACCATACCAAGAGTATCTAGCTGAATTGGATGCGTTGCAACGCGACTTAGCGGTAGCGGCCCTCGAGGAGGTACTGCTCCTGGCGGTCAGAGAGAGCAAGCAATCGAGTTCTCGCGTGCTCGACACGCGCGTCCGGCAGGTTCTGGAAGCGCTCTCTCGTGATCCCAGCGCCCGCTACGATATCGAAGCGCTGGCGCGGTCCGTTATGCTGTCGCCATCGCGCCTGGCACACCTGTTCAAACAGGAGACCGGCGAAACCATCGGCAGCACGTTACTCGGCCTGCGCATGCTTCAAGCGGCACGTTTGCTTGAGGCCACTGATCTTCCGGTTGGGACCATCGCGCGCGAACTTGGCTACGCCTCGCTCTACTACTTCAGCCGGCAGTTTCACTACCACTTCGGAGCCAGCCCGCGCGCCTACCGTGAAGGGCTGAGGGCTCACCATCGCCAATAGCGATATTGTGCAACTTTTCAGCGATGTCCGGTATTTACGCGCCAATCGGCGGCACCTATACTGTGGACACTTGGCGGCCTCGGTCGGCCGGTCCAATTGAAGAGACACGTCCCCGGAAAGGAGCGTATCACCCGCCCAACTCACTCTCCACGAACTCCGCCGGTACGTCAGACCCTCCTTCCTACACATTGAGGAGTTAAAGATGAAGCGAACAGGGATGGCGCTTTCCGCGGCACTACTACTCATTATCCCTTCGGCGGGCCTGGGGAACGTCCAGGCCGCGCTACCGCGTGCCGGTACAACGATCACCGTTTGGGAGGATTTTCCCAACGCTGCGCTCCCCGAAATGCAGGCCCTCGCCAATAAGTGGGCGGCGGGCAATGGAGACACGGTCAAGTTCGTAAGCACGTCGCAGCCCGGCATGGGCGGCGGATCGCAGAGCGTGACGGGTCTACTGCAGCTAAAGGCCAAGAATAAAGACGCCGCCGACCTCGCGTACACAACCGAGGACTCGGTGGGCAGTTTGGTGCTCTCCGGTATTGTGGCCCAGCGGCCGAAAGACCTGTTGAGCGCGGAAGATATGGCCAAGTATCAAAAAGGGGCAATCAACGCGACGAACGTGAACGGTGTGCCCTACTCCGTTCCCCAGGTCGTTGACGGGCTGGCGCTCTATTATAACAAGCAGTTCGTGCAGGCGCCGCCCGCGACCTGGCCCCAACTGATCACCATGGCGAAAAAGCTGACCAAAGGGAACCGCTATGGTTTCCTCTTCTACATCACCGGCGGCCTCTACTATACATACTGGGCCTTCGATGCATATGGCGGCTACGTGTTCGGGAACAAGGGCGGCAAGCCCGATCCGACCAATATCGGTCTGGCCAATTCGGGATCGGTCCAGGCGTTGACCTTCCTTAAGTCCCTTGCCGCCATCGTCCCGCCAACTACTGACTATAACGCCGCCGACAGTAACTTTGCCGCCGGCAAGGTAGCCATGACAATCAATGGCCCTTGGGCACTTGCGAGTTACCAAAAGGTGCTTGGCCGGAATCTGGGAGCGGCGCCATTGCCGATGCTGCCGAACGGAAAGCCCGCCAAGACGTTCATCGGGGTCCGCGTGTGGGTGGTCAACAACTTCAGTAAGAACCAGGCCGCGGCATGGGATCTCGCCAAGTACCTCAGCCTCAATGGCCAGGTTATTAGCGGGACGTACGAAGGCCGACTTCCGAGCTTCAAGTCAGTCCCCGATTGGAAGCCCGATCCTGTGCAGTCCGCCTTTAGCAAGGCATTCAGCATTGGCGTGCCAATGCCGAATATCCCTGAGATGGCCCAGGTGTGGACTCCGATGAACAACGCGATCAACCTTACCGTGCAGGGCCGCGCCCAGCCGCAGGCTGCGCTCGCCGCCGCGCTTCAACAAATCAGGGCAGGTATCGCGAAGCAGCATGCCGATTAGCTTTCGTCATCCATGACGCGCCCGGGCGAGGGAGCGGGATCGATCCCGCCCCTCGCCCCGGTGAGGAAAAGGAGCTATGGTTCCGATCACCGCCATACCCGTGCAGGCCGCGCCGCCGGCTCGCAAGCGTAGCCTGTTTCCGTACGCGTGGATGACCCCTGCCGTGCTCTTGATGGTCGCGGGGATTTTGGTCCCGCTCATTTACACGATCTATATCTCCGGCACCAACTACGATCAGGCGCATCTGTACAACTACCGCTGGGTCGGCCTGCGGAACTACGGCTACGCGTTCAGCAATGACCCATATACCGGCTATGCTCACGGCTATTTGTGGCTGTTCGCCTGGACCTTCGCCTTTGCCGCCGCTTGCACCGCGCTAAATGTCTGCGCCGGAGGAGCCATCGCGCTGCTGGTGAACAACCCGCGCCTGCCTGGCAGGGTCATCTTTAGGGCCTTATTGATCCTTCCCTGGGCTTTGCCGTTCACGATTGCCGTCGTCGCCTGGAGGGGCGTACTGAGCACCGACTTCGGCGCCGTGAACTCCATCCTGGGCGCAGTCGGTTTAGGGCGGCCGGATTGGCTGAACGATCCGACCCTAGCCAAACTTTGCCTGATCGGCGTGAACGGTTGGTTCTCATTCCCCTACTTCATGGTGCTCATCCTCAGCATCTTGCAAGCCATCCCCGGCGATCTGTACGAGGTCGCGGAAATTGACGGGGCAAGCGGCTGGGAGCGCTTTCTTCACATCACCATTCCTTCGATCCGCCCCGCCCTGGCACCGCTGCTTGTGGTGCAGTTCGCCGTCCAGTTCACTAATGCAGCGTTCGTCTATGCCCTCACCAACGGCCAGCCGCCCTCGCTCGACATCTCCGGCCGGGGTGAAACGGATATCCTGGGCAGCTACCTATTCAGTCAAGTGAGAAACAGCCAGAACTTCGCCCAAATGGCCGCGCTGGGCACGCTGATCTTCATTGTCATCATCGTGCTGAGCGTGTTCAACATGCGCTTTACCGGTGCGTTCAGGGAGATACCCAGGTAGATGGCTCGCCAAAGCCCCGCCCGAGCAGCCTCCGCCGACCGAGTCGGTTTGGCAAGTACCCGTACCCATCGGCGCCTTCGCCCGGATCAGCAGCGAAAGATCGCCATTTCATGGGTCACGTTGCTGCTTGTCACCCTTCTGACCCTATTTCCCATCTTCTGGATCGTAATGACCTCACTGAACGTAGGAACCAGTTTCGCTACCGGTTTCCTTCCTGACCATTACACGCTCAGCCATTATGCCGATGTGTGGCAGCACACCGACTTCAAAATCTGGGTTCGGAACACCCTGATCGTCGGTACGGTGACCGGCGCGCTCGAGGTCGCGGTAATCATATTGATTGCTTATGCGTTCAGCCGCTTCCAGTTCATCGGCCGCCGCTGGGGACTCGCCATTCTGGTTGCGCTGCAGCTCTTCCCCTCAATCATGGCCCTGTCGGCGGACTACTATCTGGTGAATTGGATTTCCGAGAACTGGGTGCCGATCAGCGACAATTGGATCGGCCTGATTGCCCTCTACGTGGGCATGAGTATTCCGTTCAACGCCTGGCTATTCAAGGGCTTCATCGACACCCTGCCCTATGACCTCGAGGAATCGGCGTATATCGACGGCGCCGGCCGAGTGGTCGCCTTCTGGAAGGTCATCGTGCCTTTATGCAGGCCGATGATGGCCTTTGTATTCATTCAAGGCTTTCTATCTTGCGCCAATGAGTTCCTGCTGGTCAGCGTCATTGTTACCGACGCGAGCCGGAAGACCTTCAGCATGGGCCTCTTTGACTTTGCCATGGGCAATTTCACCACGAACTGGACCGACTTCGCCGCCGCCGCGGTTATGGGATCGCTGCCCTGGGTATTCATTTTCCTGATTGCTCAGCGATGGTTCGTGAGTGGATTGGCGGGCGGCGCCGTTAAGGGATAGACCGCGTTTGCCCTACTCCAGCCGTACCCTGGGGTCCAGCATCGCCACGGCGAGGTCAACGACCAGATTCAGCGTCACCACTACCAGGCCGGCCAACAATACCGTGCCCATCACCATGGGCAGGTCCAGCGATTTCAACGCGACGTAGGCTTGCAGGCCGATTCCCGGCCAGTTGACTACACTTTCGACCACGACCACGCCGCCCAGGAGGTTGGCGAAATCGGTGCCGATGATCGGGAGCAGGGGCAGCGCGGCAATCGGCAGGATGTGTCGCACCAGCACGCGCCGGCGCGGCACGCCCTTGGCGCGCGCGGTGCGCACAAAATCCAGGGTGCGAGTCTCGAGAAGCGCGGTGCGCAGCAAACGCGAATACCACGCCCCGCCCGGGATGCCGATCGCCAGCGCAGGGAGGATGACGTACTTCGGCCAGGGTTCGCCGTAGCCGCCGAGCGGGAGGAGGTGCAGCCAGGACCCCAAGCCCAGAAGCAGAAGCAGGGTGAGGAGGAAGGTTGGGGTGGAAATTGAGATCGCCGTCACCGCCAGAAGTCCGCGATCGAGCCAACCGCCCGAGCGCGCCGCCGCCAGGGTGCCGAGCGGAAAGGCGACCAACATCTCGCAAATCAGGCCGGCCAGGGCCAGTTCCGCGGTCCGTGGGAAGCGCCCCAGAATAGCGGGTAGGACATCCTCGTCCTCAATGTAGG
>JAICHN010000151.1 GCA_025924845.1 Chloroflexota bacterium
GCCGATCATCGGCCACGCCACCGTACGATATGCCGACACTGCTTGCTGATCTTGATGCGCTGCGTATCGCCCTGGGCCATGAGCGCTGGATAGTGGGCGGTCACTCGTTCGGCGCCGACCTAGCACTCGCCTATGCCCTAGAATACCCCGATTGCGTTCGCGCTCTGATCTACATCTCGGGTACCGGCGTGCAAGACGATCGTCAGTGGCATGCAGCCTACGAGGCCGGCCAAGCGGCCGGCCGGGATCCCCTTCCCGCTTTCGACTATCCGTTCAATCCGGAGGTGAACCGGGCGGTAAATGCATCATGGCGCTCGTACATCAAACAGCCGCTGCTTCTGCGTCGGATCGCTGATCTACATGTCCCGACGCTCGTTCTATATGGGAGCAAGGACATTCGGCCCCCATGGCCGGTCCTGCAACTCGTGCATCTCCTACCCAATGCTCATTGCGAGGTCATTGAGGATGCGCCTCACTGTCCGTGGCTGACCCACGCCGACGACATGCGGACCCGCATACGCGCGTTTCTCCAGGGGTTAGCATGTCTTCCTGATGTCGAAGGTCGTGAGGAAACGGCTCAACTCTCGGGGCGTGCGTAGGACATGGACATCAGCGCTTGGAGCGTACCTGGCGACAGCGTCGCGCACGGCAGGGCGGCTTCGATATCGCCAGGTTAGCAGCCACCACCAAAAGTCGGCACGCTCACGCGATCGCCGCGCAGCGTGCCAAGCGCATCGGATCAGTGAGAAGTCGAGGATCACTATGGTATCGGCTCGCCCGAGTCGGGGGGCAAGCGCGTCGTAGGGTCCCAAGTCTCCGTCCATGATCCATTCGCATGACTCGGCCAACTCGCGTTGCGTCCGCAGCCAGTCGACCGCCGGCATTGCTGCCAAGTCCGGACGCCAGAAGTGCTTATCCAGTTCGATGACCGGCAGTCCCGTGAGTTGGCCCAGGCGCACCGATGCGGTGGACTTGCCCGCCCCACCGCGACCCAAGACGACTACTCGCTTCATCGTGACAAGAACCTCCTAACCGCGCCGCAGTGATGGTACCGCCTTTGTACGCGATGAATTCGTATCATACTGTGGCACACTGCATTGCAGGCACACATCCGTGTTTGATAGGCGCAGGTGGACTTTTAATGACGACCGCAATTGCCCGCATTGAACTTTCCCTGGAAGGCTGCCAATCCCTCAAGGATAAGCGGCAGGTGCTGCGTAGCCTGGTCGAGCGCGCCCGCACGCGCTTCCAGGTCAGCATCGCCGAAGTGGAGGACCAGGATCTGTGGAACCACGCCGTGCTCGGTCTCGCCTACATCAGCGGCAGTGGCGGCCACGCGCGCGAGGTGATCGAGAAGGCGGTCGAGTGGCTGAGCACGGCGTCGGACGAGGCGGAGATGGTGGATGTACAGATCGAATTGGTCCAGCCGGTGTAGGTCTGCCGACTGGTCCTCGCCCGCCACCCTCTAAAGAAAGAAGGAGACCTCGGTCCAAGTGGACCGAGGTCTCCTTCTTTCTAAATCGACGCCACGACGAAATCTTCAGGCCGCGACCGCAGTCGCCTCTCGCCCCTACCAGGGGACCGCAGTCCCCGGCCCGCGTAGGCTGGAAAGGGGTTTAGGAATGCGCTAACCAGGTGCTGGCCGCCCAGCCCACCGTGCCCGAGCGCAGCTTGACTTCGGTCCACTCCTTGTGCTGCTCGATCGCTTGCACCTGTTCACCCTGGAACAGTACGGTAAGCACCCTCGCATGGGTATCCGGCTTGGCACGCACGTTTAGCACCGACGCGGTTACCTTCACCTGCCCCGAACCGGCCGGCGTGGTCTTGGTGGATGCCTGGGTGAGGTTGGCGGGCGCGGCAGGGCTAAGATACTGCATGTCCACCCAGCCCACCTGGCCCTTTGGTGTCTTGACGTGCGCCCAGTTGGCCTGGACGCCGCTCACGCTGAGCCGGTCGCCCTTAAGCACAAAGCCTATCGTATTCTTTGCCTTTACCGGACCGCTACGCACATAAAGTGGTCCTTGCGCGACATAGAGGACGGTAGGCGTGCCCGAGATAGCCGCCGCGCGCGAAAAACCGGTGGAGGTAGTGTTGGCGGCGCCCTGCGTGGAACCCGATACCGTTTGCACATCGCCTGCGCTGACCCATCCGTAGAGGGTTCCTTCACGCACGTCGTACCAGCTGCCCTCGGCTTGCACCACGGTGAGGTTGGCGCTCGTGCTTACCGTGGCCACGGCACTGTATTGATAGCCGGGACCGCTGTACATACCCACGGCGTTGGAGAGCGGTTGTACGTGGGAACCCGCCGCCGCCGAGGCTACTACGGGTTGCGCGGTGGGCACGGGCGTGGCTGTAGGGGCGGTGGGTGGGGTAGCCTGCTCGGTGCCGGGCATGGGCGCCGTCCCCAGTAGGGCCAGGGGTCGGGTGGCGCCCGTGTAATGCTCCTGCCAATACCCGTCGTGAAGCTGGTCGGTGGTTACCCCCACCGCAAAACTATCGGCGCCGATCATCTGATCGGCGCCGATATAAATGGCCACGTGTGAGAGTCCGGCGAAGACGGTGTTGCTGAAAAAGAGAACATCCCCCGGCATTAGGTCGCTTTCCGCGACCTTCGGCGCGCTGCCATAGGCCATGGGAATGTCAAAAGGCACGTAGACGCCGTTTTGGTGGAAGACGAAGTTGACGAAACCAATACAACTGAATCCGGCGGGGGTATTGCCGATCCAGGCGTAAGGCGAACCCAAATACTGTCGCGCCGTGGCGACAATGTCCGAGGGACTGGGGGCCCTACTGGGGGCGGTGAGTTTCGAGGCGCTGGAACTGCCGGCTCGGATGGGGCTGGTGGGGAGACTACTTGCGACGGTGAGAATGCCGGCGACTACGGCCCCTGCTACCAGTCTCTTCAAAATCATGGACCTCCCGGAACCGCTGCCTTGCCGGCCCGCCAACGGTACTACCAACAGCGCGACCTGCAACGCGCGGTAGTATACACGTAGCCGCATAGGCTGCGCAACCCCCCCTCCGGATCACCAGAGGAAACGCTCATTCTTATTCCGGCCCTACTTTGCATAATCATGAATGTGGGGCGATCCGTCCACAGGGATATCCACCATTCCTCGCCACTGCCCGACGGCGTCTTCATGCTGCACCGCCGGCGCCCCTGGTACCATCATCGGCGTGTGGTGTACTTTCCTTAGTCACAAGGTGGAAGACAGGTGATAAACGTCCCCATGACGCTCCCCGCCCTATCGCAAATCGAGCAGGCGCGCGCCCGTCTGCTCGCCGTGCTCACCCAAACCCCCCTGCTCCCCCTCGACCGCGATCTCGCCGGCGGGCGCGACATCCGCGTGAAGTGCGAGAATTTGCAGCGAACCGGCTCGTTTAAGATTCGTGGGGCCTTTAACCGGATCGCTTCCCTTTCGCCCGAGCAACGGGCGCGCGGCGTGGTCGCCTATTCATCCGGTAACCATGCTCAAGGCGTGGCCTGCGCCGCCGAGTTGCTCGGCGTACGCGCGACCGTGGTTATGCCGGAGAACGCGGTGGCCGCCAAGGTGGCCGCTACCAAGCGCTATGGGGCCGAGGTGCTTTTCGCGGGTACCGACTCCGAGGCGCGCCGCGCCCGGGCCGAGGAGCTGGCCGAAGCCCGCGGCGCCTCCCTGGTGCCACCCTACGACGATCCGGAGATTATCGCCGGCCAGGGGACGTTGGGCCTGGAGATTCTCGAGCAGGCGCCCGATGTGAGCACCGTATTCGTGCCCGTTGGGGGCGGCGGTCTGGTTTCGGGCGTGGCGCTGGCGATCAAGGCCATGCGGTCCGATGTGCGCGTGGTGGGGGTCGAACCGGAGGGCGCCGCCGACGCGGCGGCCTCGCGGAAGGCGGGGCATGTCGTCGCCCTGGAGCATACGGAGACGATCGCCGATGGCCTGCGTGCCCTGAAGGTGGGCGCGCTCCCCTTCGAGGCGATCCGCGATTGGGTGGATGATGTGGTGACGGTGTCCGACGCGGCCATTCTGGATGCCGCGCGCCTGCTCCTGCGTCGCGTCCGGGTGGTGGCCGAGCCCTCCGGCGCCGTGGCCCTGGCCGCCGCGTTGGCGGCAACGGACGTGGACGGCGCGGTGGCCGTAATCAGCGGCGGCAATATCGCTCCGGACTTGCTTCGTACCTTGCTGGACGACCACGCGGCGCTATAGATTGTTCGGTCGGCCAGGACAGCTGTGCCGGCCGGCGGTTTGGGGAGGAGGCCATCCGTAAGCAAATCTCTCGCGCCCTCCAGACAATGAAGGAGCACTACCATGACGACATCCCCTGACCGGTACGCCGACTTGATGCCGGAGCACGACGATCCCGCACTCGCGCGGCTTGTCGACGAGCTCGACCGCACACTTCATGCCGTCCCGCCGCCGCCACATCTACGGGCGACGATGCGGCGAGTGCTCGATCAGCGGATCGCGGCGCATCCAGGACAGGGGCTGCTCTCGCGAAAAGAGGTGATTAAGGCGGGCGCGGCTGCCGCGGCTACGGCCTGGCTGTCGGTGCTCGGCCATTCCAGTCTCGCCCTCGCCGACGAGCTGGCGCGTCTGGTGCGAGAGGGACCAATGAGCGCGGTTCGGCTGGGCGCGATGCTGCGCGAGGAACGCGCCCAATGGCAAGCCTTGCTCAGCGAAATCGGCCCCGACCGCATGGACATGGTGGATGTAGAAGGGACGTGGTCGGTGAAGCAGATCGTTGCCCACCTCACGTGGTATGAAGGGGTTGTCGTCGAGGGTGCCCAAAAGCTCATGAAAACCGGAACCTTCGTCCGCGAGGGGCTACGGGCGCTGCCCCTGGATGAGCGCAATGCGCTTATCGCGGCGCAGAGCGCCCCGCGCCCGGTGCGGGAAGTACTGGCCGAGTCGGAGCGTGTCTTCGACCAACTGCTGTCCGTGGTCGCCGCATGCCCGGACGATATCCTGAACGATCCGCGCCGGCTGGGGTTGCCCGACGACGTGGTGCCGTGGACGCTGGTGGCGAACAACTCGTATGCCCATTACCGGGAGCATATGCAGGCTATACAGACCTGGCTTGATGCATCCTCGACCTATCGGAGTGGAACGGCCGGACTCCCGGGACCCTGACCGCGGGCACCGGCGGAGAACTATCTCGGCCACGGGTTATACTTGAAGACGATGACCGATCCGGCGCGCGCTCAATCGTCCTTAGCCCTCGCCCACGGTTCGAGCCTCCTGCCCGTACCGCGCGTAGCCGGCCGCGCCGGCGTATCCGGCCTCGCCCTCGTGGCTGGGTTGCTGCTTCTGTTGGCTGCCTTCGGCGCCGCGCTCGTACATATCATCGAGTACCATCTTGGCCTGGGGGGCAGCGGCGACTGGCGGGTCAACGCGCTGCTCATGCTGCGGCGGTGTCCCCTGTCGGGCAGCCTCCTCGTCGTCGTCCTCTGCACGCTTGTCGTCCTCACTGCTCTGTGGCGCGAACTGCGGGCGCTGAGCCTGCAACGTCGCCGGCTCACCCAGGCGGCGGCCAGGGTCGGCCTTAAACCGGCGACCACGTACATAACCCTGCCGCGGCGCCTGGCCCGACTCCTCCAACTGCTGATTCCTCTGCTCGCCATGCAAGCCGGCGTCTACGCGCTGGCGGGCCATCTGTGGTCAATGGGCGTCCAGATGCGGATGGGCGGCATCCTGATGACCATGCCGGTGCGGGGCGCGGCGCCGCTGCTCCCGTTGCACCTCATCGTAGCCGTGGGATTGGCGGTCCTCGTCTGGCGTCTGGAACGGCGCCTCACGGTGCTGCGATCCGTCATCGCGACGGTGCATCGTCTTTTGAAGCTCCTTGGCTTCGACCGCCCCGCGGCGCCCGTGCCCCATGGGCCGGCCCCGCGTCCGCTCCAGGCGTGGGTCGCCCCGACCCTCCTCTCCCGACCACCCCCTGTCCGAGCGTAAGCCGCGATCAGTTCGCCCCGGCGCGACTATCCTCCAGCGAAGGCCGGCCGGGCCTCCGCGGCATATCGACGTAACCGCGCTCAGTAGATCAGATCGGCGAATCGGATGACCGCCCTCGTGAGCCTCCCGCCGGTCTCCACCCTACAGCGCCCTATACCTACCTCCTACAACATCCTATGCACGCATAACTACGGTTTGTGAAAGGCAACGAACATCATGCATACTCGCGTGATCCGTGCCGTCATGGCACTCGCGCTCGGGCTCACCGTCACCGGCGCCTTACCGCGCGTCGCGGAGGCGCACGCCTCCCTCCAGAAGTGTGCCGCCCTGGCGAAAGGCGCGAAGCTGGCCGCGCTCCCCAAGACGCTGACCTGCACCTTCGCCGAGGGCGTCAACCCCAAGGGCAGCTTCATCCGTATCGTCGAGGCGACCGGTGACGGCGCCGAAGTGGATAAAGGCAACAGCACCGTATCCTTCGCCAATGCCCATCAGATGACGGTGAGCGTGCCCAAGCTGAAGAAGGGCACCTATTATTTGATGTGGTTCACCGTCTCGGCGGACGACGGCCACAAGGCGGGCGGCGTGCTCCCGTTCACCATTAAGTAGCCCAATATCATGATGATCCGTGGTCGGCCGCTCCTCTGGGGCATCGCGCTGCTGCTGGGCCTCTGCCTGTTTCCCGGCACTGTATTCGCTCACGCCCACCTGGTGCGGGCCGACCTTGCCCCGGATGGGCATCTGGTAGTGCCGGCGGGCACCTACCGCTTCTGGTTCGATGAAACGCTCAATCCGGCGCTCTCGAGCATCATCATTCGTAATGGGGCCGGCAAGCAGGTCAACTCACCCACCGGAACGCTAAACCCCGGTAACGCCGGGGAACTCGACGTGCCGGTGCCCGCCCTCCCCGCCGGACAGTACAGCGTGTTCTGGACCAGCGATTCAGCCGAGGACGGGCACATCCTGCATGGCTTTTATCTGTTCACGGCCGGCGGGGTGGGCGCCAGGGCGATCAGTGCCACGCCCGCCGCGTTCAGCTCGGTTGCCCAACCGACCCTCGACCTTACCGCCCTTGCCGGCGCCCTCGCCCACTGGCTGGTCCTGCTCACCTCCACGCTCTGGACCGGCGCCCTGGCCTTCGAACTACTGGTGCTGGTCCCGGCCCGAAAGCATCGGCGGGCGCGGCGACTGTTGCTGAACAAGGAGGCATCATCGTCCCTGCTCACTGTTGTGCGCATCAGCCTGTTGGCATGCGTGGTCGCGTCCCTTCTGGAACTGGAGGCGCAGGCATACGCGGCGGGCGGCTGGAGCGGTATGGTCTCCGCATCCGTGTTACAGGAGACGCTCGGCTCGCACTACGGTACCTTCTGGGTCGTGCGCGTGGCCTGCGCGCTGGCGGCCTTCGCGCTCGCTCCGCGCCGCCCGCAAGTCCCGGATCCACTGCATGAGGAAGGCAACCGGGCGGATCGACGGGCGCTCGGCCGACGTAGCCCGGTGCATCGGCCGGCAAACCTTCTGCCGCTCGGCCTGATCGGCTTGCTGTATCTTCTGGCCTTTGCCTACTCCGGCCACGCGGCGGCGGTTTCGCAATTGGTGCTTACTTCCGTAGCGCTCGATTGGCTGCATCTGCTGACCAATACGGTCTGGGTGGGCGGCATGGCGACCATCGCGCTGGTCCTGGTCCCCGCGCTGGCGCGCTACGCGGCGCGCGGGCCGCGTTATGCATTGGTGGGCCGAGAAGAGTTTCTGAGCCTGCTGGATCGGTTTTCGCCGGCTGCGGTCGGCGCCGTGGCCGTAGCCGCGTTCACCGGCATGTTCAATGCACAGGTCCATCTTTCCAGCCTCAATCAACTGATCGATACGGCCTATGGCCGCTTTTTGCTGATCAAGCTTTTTCTGATCGCGGAGATCATGGTGCTGAGCGCCTCGCATGTCTTCTTCACCCGGCCCCGCCTGCGCGCCATGGCCGGCGATCAGGGGGCGGCGGCGCGAGCGGAAGCGCTCCTGGTCTCGCTGATCCTGCGCCTACGCCTCGAGCCGCTCCTCGGCGCGTTGATCCTTCTCTGTGTCGCCCTGATGGGGCAGGTGGCGCCGAGCGTCACCGTATTCACCACGCCTACCACGTCCACCGCTGCCGGGGGCGCCGCGCCCGCCCCTTCCGCCACGCCGACGGCGGTGACGCCGGCAAGTATTCAGGGATCGGTCCACAAGGGGCTGCTCGATGTGAACCTGACGATCACGCCGCCCGCCGTGGGGAAGGCCCGGTTCTTCGCCACGGTGCGCGAGCGCGGCAAGGCGGTGACCGATGGGCAGGTACGGATCCGCCTGTCGGTACCGGCCAAGACCTCGCTCGGCTACCATTTCGCGGAGACGACGCCGACTAAAGGCGGCTATCAGGGCAGCGGCGACCTGGTGCTGGCCGGCCGTTGGCGTGCCGATGTCCTCGTACGCACGCACAGCGACCCCGATGAATTCCGCGATGTGCCGTTTGACTTCGTAGCCGGGCCGGGCGCGACCTTCCTGATTCTTCCGGACACCACCGGCGCTTTTGGCCCGGCCACGATCCACCTCACTCAATCGCCCAACGCGCCCGCCGGCTTAACCGTGCGTTTGCGTTCCGGCCTACAGGTGCGCGTCGAGGTAGAGATGCTCGGCATGCCCGGGATGACGGCCGAGGATTTCCCGGCCAAACCGGCGAGCGGCGGCGACTATCGGGCCACCGTCATCTTTCCCATGGCCGGGGTGACCCGCGTTGCCGTCCAGGTGCAAGAAGGCGGCGCCTGGAAGCCGGCCCGTCTGCTGCTCTATGATGTGGATGCAAAGGGCATCGCGCATCTGCTTATGGAGAGCGCGGTTGCCCGCTAATACAGGTTGGCCCAAATACCCTGGCGGTTCCGTAGGGGCGACCCTGGTGGCCGCCCTGGGGTGTACCTCACATCTTTGGTCGAGGGCGCGTGGTAGGGGCTGCCTCCGGGACTACGGCGGGCCTGGAGACCCGCGCTCCTATGTTGGGTCCGCGAAGCCGGTTGCCGGCATTGCCACAATTGTGCGGCCCACCTGTTGCCCTGAGGAGGGTCTGGCAAACAGGGGCACGCCTGCTCGCCAGTTGCAAATTTTACTAGATGTCAACGTTTACATGTAAGGGAGATCCGGTGTATAACGAGGTGGCTGTGCAGTGATGCGAAGGAGAGTGACACATGTTCGGGAACTTTGCCGCGGTCTTCAAAGCGCTCCCACCGGAGGTGAGGCGGCGGGTGGTGTTGCTGTATGCCGGGCTGGCGGTCCTGAACGCGGTGGCCTGGGCGCTTACGCTGCTGGCCTCGGCCCAGTACTCCTTCTTCCTGGCCTCCGCGGTTACGGCCTACACCTTCGGCCTGCGTCATGCCGTCGATGCCGATCATATCGCCGCCATCGATAACGTCACCCGGAAGTTGATGCAGGACGGTAAGCGGCCGGTAGGGGTCGGTGTCTACTTTTCACTGGGCCACTCCACGATCGTAGTGCTGCTGTCGTTGCTGCTGGCGCTCTCCATTAAGCTGGTTCGGCAAGACGTCAACAACGGTGCGCTCACCGATAAGATCGGGATCATCGGGACAACGGTCTCGGCGGTCTTTCTCTTGCTTATCGCGACGATCAACATCATCGTCCTCCTCGATATTTACAAGATGTGGCGTCAGGTCGCGCGGGGCGGCGTCTACGAAGAGCAAAAGGTTGAGGACTACCTGCAGCACCGCGGGCTCCTGGCCCGGATATTCCGCCCTATCGTGCGCCAGGTGGATTCCTCGTGGAAGATGTATCCGGTGGGCATCCTGTTCGGCCTCGGTTTCGACACCGCGACCGAGGTAGGCTTGCTCGGCATCGTCGCCACCAGCGGTTCGACCCATTTGCCGGTCTTCTTTATCCTGGTGTTCCCGCTGATGTTCCTCGCGGGCATGACGGTGATCGACACCACCGATTCCATTATGATGCTCGGGGCCTATGGTTGGGCCTTCGTGAAGCCGATCCGCAAGCTCTACTACAACCTCAATATCACCTTGATCTCCGTGCTGGTGGCGCTGGTGATCGGCCTGCTCGAAGCCTTGCAGGTGCTCGGCCAGGAGTTGGGTCAGGGCGGCGCCTTCTGGACTTTCATCGCCAACGACATCGATCTGAACAAGATGGGTTTCTTCATCGTGGGTATCTTCGCGCTCTCCTGGATCGTGTCTACGCTGATCTATCGGCTCAACGACTACGATTCGCTCGAGGTAGTGAACGCCTGAGTTGCCGCGACAAGGTGGTGCAAGTCGCGCGCGGATGAAGTATACTGGCCGAAAACGTCAGGGCGCCGGCCGCCGCGGGTAAACGGCCGGCTAATGCGCGGGAGGGATCATGGCAACTCGAATGGCGCGCTATGATGTGCGCAACGATGGGGCTGGGCCGTATGCGACGTTCTATTGCGATACCTGTTCGCGCGAGTATCGCAGCCAACCGGATGTGAAGGCGACCGTTACCAATGAGATCGGACGCGATATTCTGGGTGGATTCCTGCGGCGGAATGTGCCAATCCTCGGCAACGCGGTGTCTCGGGGGATCGACAACCAGGATCCGCGGTATGTGCGCACCCTGAATCCCCAGCAGTTGGAGAGCGCCTGGAATCAGATAAAGGATGCATTCCACGAGTGCCCAACCTGTCACCAGTTGGTGTGCAACTCGGATTGGGATTCCCAGGCC
>JAICHN010000152.1 GCA_025924845.1 Chloroflexota bacterium
ATTGTGGTGAGCCTGGACTACCCTGTTCTGACCAAGGTTTTGTTTAGCCGCTAAAAACGTGTGGTTTAAATGGCTGGCTAATACCTTTGGTGGTCCGGGGGTGCGGGGACCACCAATGGTATTAGCGAGCAATTTCTACCACACGTTTTTCGCGGATCACCATCACCTTGATCTGACCAGGGTAGTCGAGGCTCTCCTCAATGCGCTTGGCCACGTCACGCGCCACGCGCATTGAGCCCAAATCATCTACCTCTTCGGGTTTCACCGCGATCCGCAGTTCGCGTCCCGCCTGAATGGCGAAGCTCTTTTCCACGCCGGGGAAGCTGTTGGCGATCTCCTCCAGGGCTTCCAGGCGCTTGATATAGGTACTCACCGTCTCGCGGCGCGCCCCAGGACGCGCGGCCGATATGGCGTCGGCGGCGGCGACCAGGAACGCCTCCACCGTCCGCGGCTCTTCGTCGGAGTGGTGAGCGGCGATGGCATGGACGATCTTGGCCGACTTGCCGAGCCGCTTGCAGATATCGGCCCCGATCAGGGCATGCGGCCCCTCGATCTCATGGTCCACGGCCTTACCGATGTCGTGAAGAAGCCCGGCCTCCTTACAGACGTGTACGTCGGCGCCCATCTCCGCCGCCATGCAGGCGCAGAGAATGGAGACTTCCACCGAGTGGTTGAGCACGTTCTGGCCATAACTGGTGCGGTACTTCAGCCGCCCCATCAACTTCACGAGGTCGGGGTGCAGGCTATGCACGGCGGCGTCGAAGGCAGCCCGTTCGCCCGCCTCGCGGATCGCCCCATCCACTTCCTGGCGGGCCTTGGTCACGACTTCCTCGATGCGGGCCGGATGAATACGCCCATCGACGATCAGCTTGGTCAGGGCGACGCGGGCCACCTCGCGGCGAACCGGATCGAAGCCGGAAAGAATCACCGCCTCGGGGGTGTCGTCGATGATCAGGTCGATCCCGGTGGCTGCCTCGATGGCACGAATGTTACGTCCCTCGCGGCCAATGATCCGACCCTTCATCTCCTCATTGGGCAGGTTCACCACGGAGACGGTGGTCTCGGCCACCACATCGGCGGCGCAACGCTGGATCGCCAGCCCGATAATCTTGTGGGCCCGTCGTTCGGAGTCGAGCTTGGCCTCGGCCTCCAGGTCGCGCACGCGGCGCTCGATGTCGATCTTCATCTCGCCGTCGACCTCGGCCAACAGCATATTGCGCGCGTCCTCACGGGAAAGATTGGCGATCTGTTCCAGCACATGCACCTGTTCGGTTCGCACGGCCTCCACGCGCGCCTTGGCGTCGTCGAGATCCTGCTCCTTGGCGCTGAGGTTCCGTTCGCGCCGTTCCAAACTTTCGGCGCGGCGCTCGAGGCTTTCCTCCTTTTGCTGGATACGCCGTTCCTGCCGTTGCGCCTCGGCCCGCCGCTCCTTGCCCTCGTTCTCCGCCTCGGCGCGCAGGGCCAGGACATCATCCTTGGCGATCAGCAGAATCTCTCGACCCTTGGCCTGGGCCTCGAGTAGTACTTTTTCGGCCCGATCCTCGGCGCTGCGCAGGCGGGTGCGCGGCATTTGATAGTACAACACATAGCCGGCGCCATAGCCCACAAGCAGGGCGACGATAGCGACGATCACTACGACAATTATCATATTGGTACACCTCCGTCTACTGTCAGTGTACCGGAAGCAGGCAGGGTCTCCCTATCCCGTGTTTATACGCATGAGGGCGTGATCGACACGAGCCAGACAGATTTCGCGGCCCAATAACTCCATGCTTTCAAAGAGCGGCGGTCCTGCTTTACTTCCGGTAATGGCGACGCGGGCCACCTCGGCGGTCTGGCGCATCTTGACGCCCTCCGCCTCGCTGAGCGCGCGAAAAGATTGTTCCATGGTCGCGACATCCCACGCGGGGAGACGATCCAGCAGATCACGTACCTGGCGAAGCAGCGCGTGGCTGCGCTCGGCGCCCAGCTTCTGCTCGGTCAGCAACGCGATCTCATAGGCCGGCTCGGCGAAAAAGAAGCCGGCCAGCTCGTAAAATTGAGTCAGCCGATCCATGCGTGTTTGGACCAGCGGGATGACCCGCGGGAGCAGGGAGCGGTCAACCTGGATGGGCAGAAATGGTTCGAGGGCCTCGATCAGTCGATCGGGGCTGAGCATGCGGATGTACTGACCGTTCAGATCATTGAGGCGCTTCAGGTCGAAAATCGGCCCCCCGGTCACGATACGGTCCCAGGTAAATGCAGCGATAAACTCATCCAACGAAAAAGTTTCCCGCGCGTCGGGCATCGACCAGCCCTGCAGCGCCAGGTAGTTGAGCAGCGCCGCTGGGAGGTAGCCCTGCTCACGGTACCAATCCAACGAGGTATTGTTCTTCCGTTTGCTGATCTTACTCTTGTCCGCGTTGCGCAAGAGCGGCATATGAATAAAGGCGGGCAACGCCCAACCGAAAGCTTCATAGAGCACTACGTGTTTGGGGGTACTGGAGATCCATTCCTCACCCCGCACCACGTGCGTGATTTTCATTAAGTGGTCGTCCACCACCACGGCCAGGTGGTAGGTAGGAAAGCCGTCCGACTTCAGGATGACCCCGTCATCCTGCAACTCATTGCGAAACGACACCGGCCCACGGACCAGATCGTGAAAGATGGTTTCCCCCTGGTCGGGCATGCGGAGCCGCACGACCGCGGGCTCGGCGGCGGCCCGGCGCGCCTGGACCTCGGCCGGTTCTAGATGAAGACAATGGCGATCGTATTTAGGTGGCA
Source organism: Chloroflexota bacterium (assembly GCA_025924845.1). Next base: position 2,764 of record JAICHN010000152.1, read on the forward strand.
GCTTGGCCGCCTCCTGAGCCTTCCGCATCGCATCCAGCCGTTCGCGAGTGCAGAAGCAATAGTAGGCGCTCCCCTGGGCGATCAGCTGGTGCGCGTGTTCGCCGTATAGAGCCAGCCGCTCCGATTGCCGGTAGGGCGCATAGGGGCCGCCGATATCCGGCCCTTCGTCCCAGTTCAGGCCCAGCCAGTGCAGCGCCTGGTAGATGCGCCGCTCCGATTCGGGATTATAACGAGCCTGATCGGTATCCTCGACCCTAAAGACAAAGGCTCCCCCATTTTGACGCGCAAAGGCATAATCAAAGAGAGCCATATACGCGGTGCCGATATGCGGATCGCCGGTCGGGCTGGGGGCAATACGCAAACGGGGGGGGGTGGTAGACACGATGACAGTACACTCCCTCGTACAATTAGGGTTCGGAGTGACGAGGAATGTAGCACACTTTACCATAACTCGTCAAATTGAGAAGGGCTCCAGAGGGATTCCCCGGGAGGTCCAGGATGGAACAAAGTAATCCGCCGGAAGGGAAAGCAGGGACGGTCGGTGAGCCGGCCGGGGGTGGAAGGCGCGGGCCGGGCATGCCGCTTATCTCGCGCCGCAACGCCGTAATCTGGGGTGTTGCTCTGCTCGCGCTGCTTGCCGTGCTCGGCTCACTGCTCTTCGCCACCCGCCGCGAGAGTGTCGCCCACGGAGCACCGGTCGGGTTACGGGTAGGAGACAGAGCGCCCGATTTCACTCTGAAGAGCCTGCAAGGGGCACCGGTGAGTCTGCACCAATTCCTGGGGCGGCCGGTGCTGTTGCACTTCTGGGCCGTTGATTGCACCAGTTGCCAAGCAGAGCAAGCGGATTACCTGCGCGCGATCAAGCATTTGGGCGCCAAGGCCCCGGTTATCCTGGCCGAGGATGCCTGGGGTGAGCCGGCGGATTATGCCAGGCCGTACGTGCGCGAACATCACATTCCCGGCACCGTGCTGATCGACACGTCACGCGCCGTGTTCGACGGACTCTACCAGGGCCAGGGTACTCCCACCGCCTACTATATTGACGCGCAGGGGATCATTCGCCAAACAGCGGTCGGCCCCGAGCAGTATGGCATTATCCTGGCTAACATGAAGAAGATTGGGGTATGAGGAGCCGGCAAATTTGCTTCTTTGCATAGAAGTAATCCCCTTGGTCCTGGCCGGACCAAGGGGATTACTTCTATGCCTAACTAACTCTTAGTAGGCGGGAATGCCCACATCCTCGAGGGCGGACAGATTGTCGTTGGTCAGGCCCAGGCCGAAGGCAATGAAGCTGCCCGAGCTTGCCGTCAATTCGGCCCCCACCGCGCCCGGCGGGATGGAGGTTTGCGTATCGCTGTCCACATCGACATCGAAGACGCCGCCGGCCGGGATGGTATAGGTCGCGGTATCGGTGTTACCGCTGGTCCCAAAGTAGGTAGCGGCTACCGAAATGGCGACGGCGCCTGGATTGTATAGGTAGATGTCCCGATTCACGATCGCCCCATCGGCCGACTTCGTGGCGAGGTCGGACAAGAAGGCGTGCGTGGTGGCCGAGAACTGCCCAGGGTAATCGACGCCCGGATGGTCGCCGATATTGGGCGAGCCGTTGAAGTACTGAGCCGCCTCCGCCTCGATCGGCGAGGTGGCGTTCAGCCGCGCGCTGAATACGTTCACCGCCGATGTGCCCAGGACGGTGTTGGCGATCACGGTTTGCCGGGTGCCCGGAGCGAGCGTCTTGGAAACCGTCTGCCCGAGTTGCTGGCCGGCCACGTTATAGAAGGAAACAGCGACCGTGGAAGCAGTGGTCAGGCTGGGATTCAGCAGGGTAATGAAATCCTGATTTCCCACTGAATTGAGCCCCGTCGCCGTGTTCGTGGCACCGCCGGACGAACCATAGGCGAAGCTCAGCGTGGTGGACGGGGTGTTGATGCCGCGACTCACCGTGGAGCCGAATTTTCCGGAGCCGGCGCCGTTGCCGAAGTAGAGTACGCGCTCCGGGACGATCGGCTGGTCGCTGGTAATGAGCATCCCCACCGACTGGGCGTTGTTACCCTGGTTGAGGACGCGGATATTCTCCGTCACGCGGCTGAGCGCCGGCACGGTGAAGTTCAGGGTATGGGCGCCGGCATCGGTCGCGGCCTGGGGCGCGAGCAAGATATGCACGTTCGCCTGCGTGGCGGAAGGGTTGAGCACGGTCAGGTACTGCTGGAAGGTGACCCCCGTGTAGCCTTCGGGGAAACCCCAACTCGTGCCTGGAGCCGTCACCGGAAGAGTGGCGCTGCCGTCCAGGCGCCCGCCGGTGGGCGAGACGCGCGTCATGGTACGCGTAGAATACACGCGCTGGTTGGATCGAACGATTGCCGCCACGATCTTGTCGTTGCCGACATCGGTATTCACCGATTCGCGGAGCACCGTCTTGGCGTTAATGGTGCGGGTCACCGTTACCGGGGTAGCGGAACCCTGGATGTAATAGGTAATGGTGACGGTGGCCGGATTATCCTGACTGGGGTTAAGGATATTGAGCACCTCGACGAAGGTTGCCCGCCCATTGGTAGCGGCCAGACCGGTATAGCCCTCGGCGAAGTAATCGGTGGTGGGGCTGCCGGGGGCCGGAGTGCTGGTAGAGGTAGGGGTTACGGTCGTGGTCGCCGCTATAGTGGCCGTGCTGGTTGCCGTCGCGGTCGGCGTATGGGTAGCAGTGGCCGTGGCGGTTGAGGTCGCCGTGGTGGTTGCCGTAGCGGTAGCGGTGCTGGTATCGGTGACGGCCGCGGCCCTGCTCTGGGCGCCCGCGGCGAGGGCATGCGACGTGGCCAGACCATGGGTCACGCCGAAAGTGAGGCCGCCGGTAAGGGCCACAATCAGCCCGACAAGCAGTAAGAGACGTCCCGTGATATTCCGCATCCAGTATTCTCCTTCTCACGTCTACTCAAGGCCCCACTCCATGAGAGCCTTGAGGAAGGCCGGTGATCCGTCCCAAAAGGGCGAGCACGCCCGCGGACGCCGGCCGGGGATGCCATGAGCGGCTTCCCCGATCCGGATGGTACAGGACAGAAGTTTAGTGAATGTAAACGGAATGTAAAAAGGGAGGAGCTATTGGGTGACCGGGGATGGGAGCAAAGCGGGTATGATGAGGGCGGCACGGCGCTCTACACGAGTGGAGTTGCCGTTGGATGGGGGTGCGGCCATGCTATAGAGGAGTGATGGAGAGCGCGGATCGCGAGGCGCGCGAGCGTACAGAGCATAACGTACGGACGCTCTGCCGGGAGGTGACCTGGGCCGGTATCGCGGGGGGAATTGTCACCAGCTTCCTCTCGATATTCGTGCTGCGTCTGGGCGCCACGCCGTTCGAGGTGGGATTGTTGACCACGGGACCGGCTATCGCCGGTATCCTCTTCCCTCTTCCCGCCGCGTGGGTGGTCAACAGGCTGTGGGGCAAGCCGGTCGTGGTAATCCCGCTGGCCCTCTATCGTATGCTGTTCGCGTTCGTGGTGGTCATCCCCTGGCTCCCCGCGCCGTCAAGAGTCGCCCTGTTGGTAGGGTCGATTGCCGTGATGTCCATCGCCCTGGCGTTCTTCAATACGGCGTTCGTACCCCTGTTGGCCAAAGTGCTGCCGCTGGAGGTGCGGGCGCGCACAATCGCCGAGCGGGGCATGCGGGCAGGTATCACCAGCACGCTGGCGGTACTTGTCGCGGGCAAGATCCTCGACATCCTTCCTTTTCCGTTTAACTTCCAGACCATTTTCGCATTGGCCTTCGTCACGGCGCAGATGAGCACTATCATGGTGGCGCGGGTGCATATTCCTCCGCTGCTTGACGATGTGCCGGCTCCGCCAAGGCCGTTCTCCGGCGATCTCGACAATTCGCCGCCCGGTGTCGCCGGGTTACGGCTGGCGGTCTTTTGGCGCCATACCGCGGCGGCGGTGGTCTTCATCCTGGGAATCTATTTGCCGATTGCGCTCTATCCTGTCGTGCTGGTGGACAGACTGCATGCCACGAACGGTTGGATCGGGGCGCTGGCTATGGCAGGCGGGCTGGCGGCCGTCGGGCTGTCGTCCGTATGGGGGCGGGCCTGCACCCGTTATGGCAACCGGCCAGTGCTGGTGGTCAGCGGTTTAGCCTACGCGTTGGCGCCCTTGGGGGCGAGCCTTGCGCCAAACCTCCTGACCTATGCGCCGGTAGCCGTGGCCCAAGTCGGCTTGCTCGCGATAGTCGGCCAGGGCCTCCTGCAGTGCCTATACGACGTGCTGCCCGCGCGGCGGCACACGCATTATCTGGCAATGTACTCAGTGGTCGGGAATTGCGCGGTAGCGTGCGCGCCTCCGCTCGGCACCTTCCTCCTCGGCACGATAGGGATGCCCATGACGTTCCGGCTGGGAGCAGGATGCGTGCTGCTGGGAAGCGTGCTGCTGGGCTTGGCGGTACGACATGAGTAGCTTGCCGCGTGGGTATCGCGCATCCCGGCGGCGCCTGCGATTCGCGCCTACCGGCAGTGCGGTATCCCTACCGGCAGGCGCGGGCGTTATCGACGGCTCCTTTCGGTGGATGCGCGTAACGAATGCCCTGTTCCCTACTCAGCAGCGACGAGATACGCCGCCATCACTATACATCCCGCAAACAGGAACCAGGCGCGAATCAGGTGCGCTGGGAGCCGCCTAAAAGAAGCCCAATTCGAGTTTGGCATCCTCGGTCATCATACTGGGGTTCCAGAGCGGCTCCCAGACCAGGTTGGGCTTCACCGTCTCGATCTCGGGCATCTTTTCCTTTAATACCTCGGTCATCTCGGCGTCAATGTATTCATTCATCGGGCAGGCCGGAGTGGTCAAAGTATAGGTGACGGTCACCGTCTTGTCATCCAGATCCACGCCGCGGATCAGGCCCAGATCGACCAGGTTTATGCCCAGTTCCGGGTCGTTCACCTCGCGCAGAAATTCCATTACCTCGTCTTCACTGAAAGCCATGGTCTCTTCTCTCCTTTGCTCTACCCTGTGTAGTTTAGAGGTTCCCCTGCTAAAGCAGGGGAACCTCTAAACTACATCTCCACATAAATGTCGTCGCCTTCCAGGCGTACTTCGTAGGTGCGCACCGGTTTGGTGGCGGGCAGGGTGAGCGCGCGGCCCGTCGCCACGTCGAACACCGCGCCATGCAGAGGACAGGTTACCTCGCCGTCCTCCAGCCAGCCGTCGGCGAGCGACGCCTGCGCGTGGCTACAGGTGTCGTCCGTAGCATGGATTTCGCCGTCCACATTGAACAGGGCAACGTGTTCATTCCCCACCTTCACGCGAAGCGCATCACCCGGTTTGATCTGGGCCGTGGTCGCTACTTTTACGGCTTCGCTCACGGAGGCGTACCCTTTCCTTCTCTGCCGTGGGCCGGCAAACCGTAGAGCGCGGCCAACAGCACCTTATGTCCCAACAGCGCGCATTTGACCCGAGCCGGACTGAGCGGCACGCCCAGCTCCTCCAGCACGCTCTCTCGCGTGATCGCGCGCGCCTCCTCGCGAGTCTGCCCCAGCGCTATCTCGGTGAGCATGGAGGCGGATGCCTGGCTGATCGCGCAGCCCGCGCCCCGGAACCGGATGTCGGCGATCCGCTCTCCGTCGAACGCCACATCCATGGTCACCATGTCGCCGCATAGCGGGTTGCTGTCCTCGAAGGTAGCGTCGGGATGCGGGAGGCTTCCGTAGTTTCGCGGATGTCGATAATGATCCAGGATTTGCTCCTGATATATGTCGCTGCTCATTGTATCTTGTTCTTATGCCTCCCCAAATACCCGGCGCACCCGATGCAGACCGCGGGCCAGCGCCTCTATATCCTCTGCCGTATTGTAGAAGGCGACGCTGGCCCGCGTGGTGGCGCCCACTCCCAGGACACTCATTAGGGGCTGACAGCAGTGGTGGCCCGCACGCACCGCGACGTTCTCTTCGTCCAGTAGCGAGGCGACATCGTGCGGATGTACGCCGCGCACCGTAAAGGAGACGGCGCCGCCGCGCTCTCCCGAAGTGGGGCCGAGCACGGTCACATCGGGAATCGGCAGCAACGTTTCGATCAAAAGAGTAGTCAGCGCCGCCTCGCGTTCGCGCACCCAATCCATGCCCAGCTCTTGCAGATACCGAGCGGCGGCGCCAAAGCCGATCGCCTCGGCGATGGCGGGCGTTCCCGCCTCAAAGCGCTGCGGCACGTCGGCGTAGGTGCTCCGCTCCAGGGTGACATTACGGATCATCGAGCCGCCGCCCAGGAAGGGCGGCATGGCCTCCAACAACTCGGCTCGACCATAGAGCGCGCCGATGCCGGTGGGGCCGACCATCTTATGGGCGGAGAAAGCCAGAAAGTCGCAGCCCAGCGCATGTACGTCCACCGCCAGATGGGGCACGCTCTGCGCGCCGTCAACCAGCACCAGGGCGCCGGCGGCGTGGGCGCGGCGGATGATCTCGGGCAGGGGCGTGATCGTGCCCAGCACGTTGCTCATCTGGGTAATCGCTACCAGTTTGACCGATTGGGCCAGGAGGTCATCCAGGGTGCTAAGGTCGAGGTTCCCCGATCCGTCGATGGGCAGGTGGAGGATACGGGCGCCCCGTTCCTCCGCCAGCATCTGCCAGGGCACCAGGTTGCTGTGGTGTTCGAGCACGCTGACCAGGATGGCATCGCCCGGCCCAATATGCCGGCGGCCCCAGCTATGGGCGACCAGATTGATCGCCTCCGTGGTGTTGCGAGTAAACACCACCTCCTCGGCGCTTGCGGCATGAATGAACCCTGCCACCGCCGCGCGCGCGTCCTCGTAGCCGGCGGTGGCCTGCTCGCTCAGGGTGTAGACGCCGCGGTGGACATTGGCGTTATAGCGCCGGTAATAATCGTCCATGGCGTTCAGCACCGCCAGGGGCTTTTGCGAGGTGGCGGCGCTGTCCAGATACGCGAGCGGCTTCCCGGCCCGACTGGTGCCGAGGATCGGGAACTCGGCCCGCACGGCCTCAGGCGTGCGGACGCGGCCCCGTTCCAGGACGCGCGCGGCGGTGACGTTACTCACTGTCTACTCTCCACTCTTCCGGACGGATCGGTCCGATCTGTCCGAATCTGTCTGAGCCTACCCTGCCCTACGATGCTTCCTCTATCCAGCTTTCCGAGGGCGCCCCGGAAGCGCCCATCTTGGTGTCGATCAGCGCGTAGAGGCGTTTGCGCAGATCGGCCAGCGGCACTCGCTCGATCAGGGGAGCGAGGAAGCCGGTCACGATCAGCCGCTCGGCCTCACGGCGCGAAAGCCCGCGGCACATCAGATAGAATAGGTGATCCTCGGAGACCTTCCCGGCCGTGGCGCCATGCGAACAGCGCACATCGTTAGCGGCGATCTCCAGGTTGGGAATGGAGTCGGCCCGAGCCGTATTGCTGAGAATCAAGTTATTGTTCTTCTGATAGGCATCAGTCTTCTGAGCACCTTCGTGGACATGGATCAGCCCACTATAGACGACCCGCGCCGAGTCGGTCAGCACACCCTTGAAGAGCAGATTGCTGCCCGCGTTGGGCGCTATATGGTCCTGCAGGGTGTGGTAGTCCACGAACTCGGTACCACTGGTGAAATAGAGACCGAGCAGCTCGGCATTGGTCCCCGGCTCACGCAGCTCCACATCGATATTCAGCGTGCTGAAGGCGCCGCCCATGGTCGCGGTGAGCGATTGGAGCGTACGGTCGCGCTCCTGCACCGCCCGCTGGATGCCGATCTGACGCAAGCCGTCGTCATATTCCTGGATCGCCATATAGGTCAGGTTCGCGCCGGCGTGCAGCACCAGCTCGACCACCGGCATGGTGACCGTACCGGCCGTAGCCGCCGAGCCG
>JAICHN010000153.1 GCA_025924845.1 Chloroflexota bacterium
GATTCTGATCACCGGCGGCGGCACCGGGCTGGGGCGAGCGATGGGAGAGCGATTCCTTGCCCTGGGCGCGCGGTTGGCCATAGCCGGAAGGCGCGAGGCGGTGCTCCAGGCGGCGGCGGTCGAAATGACCGCGGCGGGTCGAGAGGCACTGCCCATCCCCTGTGACGTACGCGATCCGGCGCGCGTCACGGCTATGATTGACGCCGTATGGAGCCGCTATGGTCGGCTGGACGTGCTGGTCAACAATGCGGCGGGTAATTTCGCGGCGCCGACCGAAACGTTGTCCCACCGCGCGGTTGACGCGGTGTTGAATATCGTCCTTCACGGTACCTTTTACTGCACGCTGGAGGTGGGGAAACGGTGGTTGGCCCAGGGCGCGAGCGGCGTTATGCTGAACATCGTTACCACCTATGCCGCATCCGGGTCTGGATCGGCGTACGTCGTCCCTTCGGCCGCCGCTAAGGCCGGCGTGCTGGCGCTGACGCGCTCCCTGGCCGTGGAATGGGGTAACAGAGGCATCCGTCAGGTGGCGATCGCCCCCGGCCCCTTCCCCACGCCCGGAGCCTGGGATCGCCTGGTGCCGGATGCCGCGGACCGCCGGCGCGCCGACGATGGCATACCGCTCGGAAGATTCGGCGAGCATGGCGAGCTTGCCAACCTGGCGGCCTTCCTGATCTCCGATTACGCGGGGTACATCAATGGTGAGGTGGTTACCATCGACGGCGGGGAATGGCTTCAGGGCGCGGGCGAGTTCAGTCACCTTCGCTCGCTGCGCCCCGAGCAATGGGCGGCAATGGCGCGCCAGGCGAGGGGCGGCGACAAACCTACTCCTTAGCGGCCGTGGACAGCTCGCGCCACAGGTAGGCCGCCGCTCGAGCCCCGCCGTGAAAGCAGTCCAGGTTGATGCGCTCGTTGGGGGCGTGGGCATGACTGTCGGGCAGCGACACGCCGAGCATAACCACCGGTACATTCAGTAGCTTGTCAAAGGTCATGACAACCGGTATGGAGCCGCCGGAGCGGATGTACACGGGCGCCGTACCGAAGGCCCGTTCCAGGGCCGTCGCGGCGGCGCGCATGGTCGGATGATCGCGTTCGGCGGTCCAGGGCAACGCGGAACCCTCGAGTGGGGTAATGGTGACGCGGATGCCCCCTGGGCAGCGGTCGCGCAAATATGCTTCCAGCAGCGCCGCCACGCGGGCCGGCTCCTGATTAGGAACCAAGCGGAAGCTGAGCTTGGCGCCGCCTCGGGCGGGCAGGACTGTCTTACTGCCGGGTCCGCTATAGCCGCCCCAGATCCCGTTTATGTCAAGACTCGGCCTAGTCCAGGTGCGTTCCAGCCGGCTGTAGCCTTCCTCGCCGTCCAGCGCGTCCAGCCCAAGGTCGGCGCGCAGCGCGTCCTCGTCGTCGCCTAACGCCTGGATGGCGGTTCGCTCTTCATAGGAGATGGTGCATACATCATCATAGAAACCGGGCAGGGTGATCCGTCCATGCTCATCCTTGAGGCCGGCCAGGAGAGTCACCAACGCTTGCAAGGGATTGGGCACTGCTCCACCAAACCCGCCGGAGTGCAGATCGGTGTTCGCGCCTTCCACCTCAACCTGAAAGTAAGCAAGCCCGCGCAAGCCGTAGTTGAGCGCGGGCCGACCCACGGCATACATCGAGGTGTCGGAAATTACCACCAGGTCCGCCTGTAGATCCTGCAAATGCGCTTCGACGACGGCCTCGAGGTTGGGGCTGCCGATCTCCTCCTCGCCCTCAATGAGCAACTTCACGTTGATGGGCAGCCGTCCCTCGGCCCGAAGGAGCGCGCGGAGCGCGACCAGATGCATGTAGACCTGCCCCTTGTCGTCGGCGGCACCGCGCCCATACAGGCTACCGGAACGCACCGTTGCCTCGAACGGTGGGCTCTCCCACAGGTCAAGCGGCTCCACGGGCTGCACGTCGTAGTGCCCGTAAATCAAGGCGGTGGGTGCTCCCGGCGTATGCAGCCAGTCGGCATAGACGATAGGGTGGCCGGCGGTCTCCCAGACCGCCGCGTGCTCGAGGCCGGCCCGCCCCATTTGATCCGCCAGCCAGGTCGCGCAATCGCGCACCGCGCCCGCGGCGGCCGGGTCGGTGCTCACGCTCGGCCACTGTACAAATCGCACCAGGCCGGCCAGTGCTTCATTCTCTCCTTCGCGGAGGACATCCTCAAGCGAGGTGGACATGCTCGCCCCCTTCTCAACCGGCAATAGGACGCGATCGCGCCCCGTTCAGGGTAATTCGACCTCACGTAACCGAACCTCAAGGGAATTGCCGCGTCATGTAGGCTACCATGCGCCGAACACGGGAAACAGGGCGCTTCAATTCAACTCCACCGTGTCGCCGCTCACCATATAAATGACGGTCTCAGCCACGTTGGCGACATGGTCGCTAATTTCCTCCAGATCATGGCCGACGAAAAGGGTATTCGTCGCGCCTGGGGTCAGTGCCGGCTCAACCACGATTTGTGCGAGAATGCCCCGGTGGAGTATGCCGTACATCCTATCCACTTCATCATCGAGTAGGCACACGGCACGGGCTTGATCCGCATTGGTCGTAGAGTAACACTGCAACCCTTGGTGCAGCATCGCCTTCACGCACGTGATCATGTTCGGCAGGTCGCCCTGCACATCCACATACGTCGCGCCGTTCAGCCGAACAATCCCCCGAGCAATATCCCGTGCATGATCGCCGATGCGCTCGAAATTGGCGGCAATACGAGATATTCCGAGAATGCGACGCAGGTCGGAGGCCACCGGCGCCTGTAGCGCTAGAAGGTCCGCCGCCTCGTCGAGGATCCTTCGCTCCATCCGGTTAATTCCGGCATCCTCCGAGACCACTCGCCGAGCGAGACCGAGATCCTGCTCAAGCAGAGCCCGGGCTGCCTGGTCCACTGCCACGGCGGCCTGCTCGCCAAGCATGGCGGTCGAGTTTCCCAGCCTGGTCAATGCCTGTTCAAAGCGTTCTCGCACCATCCATACCTCGGTCTCTGTTGCTCGATGCTCGGACAAGGTCCACCGGCACGATTTAGCCGAAGCGGCCGGTGACGTAATCTTCGGTGCGCTTGTCCTTTGGCTTGCTAAACATGGCCTTGGTTGGTCCGTCCTCAACCAGAATGCCGGAGCGATCGTCCATATCCAACATCATAAACGCCGTACGGTCGGAAACGCGAGCCGCCTGCTGCATGTTATGCGTAACGATCACAATGGTGTAGTGGTCGCGCAGTTCGGCAATCAACTCCTCCACCTTCAGGGTGGCTATGGGGTCTAGAGCCGAACACGGCTCGTCCATTAGCAACACTTCAGGCTGCACGGCGAGGGCGCGCGCAATGCAGAGCCGCTGCTGCTGCCCGCCCGAGAGGGATGTAGCAGGGGCCTTCAGCCGATCCTTTACCTCGTCCCACAGAGCCGCGTCGCGCAGACTGGACTCCACGATCTCCCGTTGCGCGGCGCCTCGAAGTCGAGCAGTCAAGCGCGGACCGGAAATCACGTTTTCCTGAATGGACATGGTGGGGAATGGATTAGGGCGCTGAAACACCATACCCACCCGACGGCGCACTCGGACCGGATCAGTATCCGAGGCGTAGATATCTTCCCCGTCCAGGAGTACCTTGCCCCCAACCCGAGCGCCGGGAATTACCTCATGCAAGCGATTGAGACAGCGGAGCAGGGTGGATTTACCGCAGCCGGAGGGGCCGATGATTGCCGTGACCGCCCTTGGTTCTAAGCGGAGAGTGACATCCTTCACCGCATGAATGGAGCCGTAGTAGGCATTCAAACGATCGAGGTACATGGCGCGAGTTACATTGGGCGCTTCCCTTTGAGCAAGCATATCCATCTACCTTCCCACGGACATTCTCCGCCTGGCGACAAGGCGGGCGCTTAAATTCAGAACCAAGACCAGCACGAAGAGCAGCAGCACCGCGGCGTAGGCCAGTGGATAGTCCTGTGAGGGATCGACAGGGCTGGCGATGGACACGAAGATCTGCAACGGTAGCGCGGGCGTCGGCTGGGTAAAACCCAGAAAACCGTTGTTGTTGCCGAAGGCGGTAAAGATAAGCGGCGCCGTCTCGCCCGATACCCGCGCGATGCCCAGGATGATGCCGGTAATGATACCGTTTAGTGCGGTCGGCACCACCACACTCACGATAGTGCGCCAACGTCGTACACCAAGCGCTAATCCGGCTTCCCGCGGATCGGCCGCCACCAAGCGTACCGCACCCTCGGTGGTACGGGTGACCGTGGGAAACATGAGCAATCCGAGCGCCACACCACCGGCAAATGCCGTGAACTGTTTGGTTGTCAACACCAGTAGGCTGTAAGCGACCATGCCGGCGACGATACTGGGCAGACCGGCAAGCACATCAGCGAGAAAACGCACCACGTCACCGAAGCGATTACGCCCATACTCGGCGAGGAACACGCCCGACAGCACTCCGATCGGTAATCCTACTGCGCAGGCGAGGGCGATCAAGACGATCGTTCCCTTCAACCCCTCAATGAGTTGGCCACCCGCCGGCGCCTGTGCGGTCATGATTGAGGGAAACTGCCCGATCAGGGTCGACCAGCCCTGTTGGATCACGTAACCGACCACGGCGAAGAGCGGCACGAGCGCCAGGCCGGCGCAGAGCACCAGCACTCCAGTCATGACCGCATTGATCGCTCGCCTTCGACCGAAGGTGTCTCGACCAAGTCCCGCCGTGGGGCCGACCTCCGTACGCTGCATCACGCCACCTGTACCGATCCGTGTGTGATGGTCCACACCAGCAGGCGGGCCAGCCCATTCAGAATGACCGATACCACCATCAGAATCAATCCGAGTTCAAAGAGTGCCGCCAATTCGTTGCCGCCGGCCTCACCAAGATTAGCGGCAATTTTGCTGGCCAGCGTATCGCCTCCGTGCAGCAGATTCGGGCCTATATAGTTGTTGTTGCCTATGATCATGGTAGCGGCGATCGTCTCTCCCACCGCGCGGCCCATGGCCAGGATCAGCGCCCCAATGATCCCGGGACGGGCATACGGCAGCACGACTCGCCAAATCATCTCCCAGCGTGTGGCGCCGAGGGCCAACATAGCTTCACGCTGACTATTGGGCACCACCCGAATAACGTCCCGGGAAATCGCGGCCACGGTAGGCACGATCATCGCGCCGATCACAAGTGAAGCGGTCAGGATACTGTGACCGCCTCCCGCATCCACCGGGAAGAAGGGAAGCTGGCCGAAGGCACTCACCAGGAACGGATCTACCTGCTGTTGCATGATCGGGATCAGGACGAAGATGCCCCAAACACCAAAAACGACACTTGGAATCGCCGCCAGCAATTCAACCAAGAACGCAACCGGAGTCCGAAACCAACGCGGCAACGGCACCTCAACCAGCAGAAGCGCAATGCCGATGCCGACCACGCCGGCCAAGATCAACGCGACTATCGAGGTGACGATGGTTCCAAAGATATATGACTGGGCGCCGAAGACCAGTTTGATATTCGGATCCCACACATCGCTGGTAAGAAAGCTCCACCCATAGGTGCTAAGTGCGGCACGGGAGTTGACGAACAGGGTAGCCACCGTCAGTAAAGCGACAACCAACACAGCCAGCGCGGCGAGACCGGTGATTCCTCGGAATATCGAATCGCTGTCCAGCAGGCCGGAACGTCGTAATCTGCTCACTCGTTCTTGAGCCGCCACGGTAGCGGCAACTCGCTGTTCTGCCACGCGGGCTCCATTTCTCCTGAGCGCCACGTGAAGGCGCCGGCCTGATCTCCTTTGTCTTTACGCAAGTGGGCAGCGGAATAATCGCCGGCCACTTGCTACCCGTTCCGGTTCGCCGCGTGTTGCGACATTAGCTGGTATATACGGGTTTCCCGTTATAGGTGACGGACTTGATCTTGGCCTCGTCCGCCTTCACGATGTTCGCGGGAAGCTGGGCATAACGCAGTAGGCCGGCCGACGAGTACGCTTGCCCCTGATGGGTACACCACCAGAGGAAGCGGAGTAGGGTAGGATAGCGTGTGTTGTTCGGCGCCTGCTGATGGATAAGCGCCCAAGAAAAGCCGGTAATCGGATACGACGCGGCGCCCGGCTCGTTCACTACGCTTGCACGCAAATCGGCCGGCAACGTCCCCGCGTTAGCCACGTCGGTCGCGGCGCCCTTGGTGGATGGAGCGACGAACTTTCCGTCCTTGTTCTTGAGTTCAGCGGCGACTAAATGGCTCGACACCAGATAGGAGAGTTCCACGTAACCGATCGCCCCAGGGGTCTGGGTTACGATCGCCGCTACGCCTGCATTGCCGCGTCCACCCTGGCCGGTCGGCCAATTTACCGCGGTGCCGTGACCGACGTTTGACGCCCAATCCTTGCTCACGTTGCTGAGATAGTCGGTGAAGATAAAGGTCGTACCACTGCCGTCGGAGCGGTGCGCCACCACGATATGCTCGCTCGGCAGCGTGACTCCAGGATTGAGTGCCGCGATGGCCTTATCATTCCAATTCGTGATTTTACCCTGATAGATCAGAGCCAGGGTTGGGCCATCCAGTTTGAGCGGCGACTTGAGGGCCGACAGGTTATAGGTGACGGCCTCCGGCCCGATGGTTAGGGGAATATGCAGCACGTCACCACCCGCGGCCTTGATCTGCGCATCGGACATAAAGCCGTCGCTGGCGCCGAAGTCGACGGTACCGGCAGTGAATTGCTGAATGCCCGCTCCGCTGCCGATGCTTTGGTAGTTAATGCGCACACGCTTGTCCACCTTAGTCCCATACGTGAAAGCCCACTTGTTCATAAGAGGGTAGACAAAGGTGGAACCCGCTCCATTTAGGAACAGCGTCGAGGCTGATCGTGACTGCGCATGCGCGCCCGGTAACCTGGCCCCGGCGACCACCAATGCGCCGAGACTGAAGGCCAGCATCGAGGCGGCGACACGTCTGCGTCCAAACAACTGTGACATACTCAACAAATCCTCCTGGTTCAGGTCATTGCCACGTGCAAGCAGTACTGCTTCGTGCCGCACACGGGGGGCCCAGCGAGAGAAAGGCCACGCTCTCACCTTAGCAGTCGAACTTTAAGCGACCTTTAAAGGCTTGTTAAGCGCTGGTTAAATAAACGGCAGAGACTGGCGGTCGGAGAGGCCGCGACGCATCTGATCTAATGAGGTGCCGGCCGTGAAACGGGTATGTGCGACGGCGCGCAAATCGTCGCCGTTCCATTTCGCTACACTGTCACTGAACAGTCGGATGGTAAGAACCTGATAGTATGTCCTGCTGGTCGGGCCGTAGCTCGACCCTCTGTTCATGCCGCGAAGATTGGCAGCGCCAGCGTGCGCAGACGTCACGACGAGACAGGGAGGGAGAGCACGATGAGTGAGCAGCGGGCAGCTCACGTGGCCGCGACCGGTGAGGGGTTGGCAGCGGTGCCGCTGGAGGCTACCGGCGTGCCGCACCTGGACGACGTCTTGGGCGGGGGGTTGCCGCGCGGCGCCCTGGTGATTGTGGCGGGACCGCCAGGCAGCGGCAAAACGACCCTCGCCAATCAGATGGCTTTCGCCGCCGCCGAACGCGGACGCCGCGTACTGGTGCTGAGTGCGCTGTCCGAGCCGACCAGCAAACTGCTTGACCATCTGCGCGGGTTTCGCTTCTTCAATCAGGAGCTGATCGGTGACTCGCTGCAGTTCATCAGCCTGGAGTATTTTCTGAGCCAGGGTCTGGAAGCGACCAGCGACGGCTTGCTCGCCTCGGCCAAGGCGGCGCGGGCCGACTATGTGGTGCTCGATGGATTCCGCGGGGTGCGCGGCGTGGACCCGGACCCCCAGCGCGCCCGCCAATTCCTCTACGATGTCGGCACCACGCTCAGCCTGCAAGGCGCCACCACCGTGATCACCAGCGAGGCGGATGCGCGCGACCCCGCCTTCTACCCGGAGCTTACCACGGCCGATGTGATCATCGGCTTGCATTTCACCCTGGAAGACGTGCGGCACGAGCGGGGGCTGGAGGCCGTCAAGATCCGCGGCGGCGCGCCCTTGCCTGGGCTCCACTCCCTGGTCCTGGACGCGGCGGGGATGACCATTTATCCCAGGCTGGAGGTGAGAGTACATTCCGGAGTGAGCGAACCGGCGGCAGCTGAGGAGCGGCCGGAGCAGTTCGCCGGCCAGGCGCGGGCCGGTTTTGATCTGCCCGAGCTGGACGCCTTGCTGATGGGCGGGTTGACGCGCCATACCAGCACCTTGCTGGCCGGCAGCCTGGGCGCCGGCAAGACGCACCTCGCCGTGCATTTCGCCCTGGCGGGTGTACGCGCCGGTGAACCGGTCGTGTTCCTGGGCTTTAGGGAGACAGCGGCACAATTGACCTATCGGGCCGAGCTCATCGGCCTTGGCGATTTGTGGCGCACCGCGCTGGCGCGAGGTGGCGGCCTCACCCTTCTCCGCTTCGACCCACTTGAACTCGACCCCGACCAGATCGCTGATCGCCTCCTCCGCGTCCTCGACCAGACCGGGGCGAAACGCCTGGTGTTGGATAGCGTGGCGGAGTTGGAAGCAGCGGTACTCGAACGCAGCACTGGAAAGCGGCTGCGGAACTACCTGGTCGCATTGTTGGTGGCGCTACGGTCACGGGGGGTAACGCTGGTGGCGGTCACTGAGACCCACGCCGCCATCGCTACCGACCTCGGCTTCGCCGCCGAGCCCATGGCGGTGCTGGCCGAGAATGTGCTCCTCCTCCAGCAAGTCGCCGAGGAAGGCAGGCTGCGCCGCATGCTCGCCGTGGTGAAGACGCGTTTCTCGGCCCACACCGCCGGCTTACGTGAGTTTGTGATTACCGGAGATCAAGGAGTACGGGTACTGCCGGCGAGCGAAGATTATACGCATCGGGACAGCGGATCATCATCGAACGCGGCACTGGGCCACTAAAGGGCGGTGCGCTACCCTTTTAGCCAAGGGGCGCCCATGCACTATGCAGACACCAGAGCGGTTCCTCGTGTTGATCGTCGAAGATGAGGGAGCTATTGCCCGCGTATTGGCGGCCTTCGTGGAGGATCTTGGCTACGTGGCCATGGTGGCTCCGCACGGCGCGGCGGCGCTGGAGACGGCTCGTGCCCGTTGGCCGGCGCTGGTGCTTACCGATAACATGATGCCCCTGATGAATGGGAGCCGACTGATTACCGAGCTGCGGGCCGAGGCGGCGTCCAGTGGACGCGTGATGCCCCCAACCGTCTTGATGACCGCGGCAAACCCACGCCTCGGTGACGGAGTGGTTCCCGATGTGCTACTGCCCAAGCCCTTTGACCTCGTGCAAGTAGAGGCACTGTTGGAACGATTCCTGGGCCGTCCGGAGTAGCGTTTCGTACAGCGGTGAGGCTGACGATCCGGCTCGCCCCTGCCGGCTGCGTCTGTCGTGCCAACGGCGGATTCTCTGCCGGCAATCGGCACCGCCGGCGGTCTGTTTAGGTCGCGGGACACAGAGGTACTCCGATTGGGCCATGCCGCGATTCCCCGTTTGGGTAGTGGCCGGCTCTGAACGGCACGGTATTATAAGGCGGACGCAGACCAACGTGGAACCCTGACTGCCGTCCTCACGACCGAACGCGGTACCCCCGGTCCGCGCCTACCTGGTGGAGGAAGCTAAACATGCCGCAGTACACCGTGCTCGTGGTTGATGATGATCCCTCCATCCTCGATTTCCTTGACGTGGCCTTAACCGAGCAGGGCTATCGCGTGCTGACCGCCGTGGACGGCGATGCGTTGCGGTTGGCGCAACTGTGTCGCCCGAATGTGATCTTGCTGGATCTTCAGATGCCGGTGATGGATGGAGCGGAGATCAGTCGCCACCTGCGAGCTGATGCCGCCACCGCGCACATTCCGATCATCGTCATGTCGGCCAAAGACCGGCTCGATACGACGGTGCGAACCATGTCGGTGGACGACCAGTTGGCGAAGCCGTTTCCCTTGCGGGTGCTGTATGATGTCGTGGCACGGTGGTGCTGAATAGCCTCAGGTAGGTCATAAGCTTCATCCACCCTTTCCCCTTGACCGTTAGACCGCGCGTGCGCCAGCATATACGTAGTGGTCGCGAACGATCGCCCTGTGTTAGCGCTCAGTGTGCCCTCCCGGCCAGGCATACCGGCGCGGCCTGTGTACCCTGGTCAGTAGAGAGGGATCCCAAGCGATGTCGTCTTCCCGAATCCGACACGTTTTACCCGTCTTGCTCTTGTTTGCCCTGTGCGCGGCCTTTATGCCCGGCCTCCAGCCGGGCGCGCATGCCACCGGAGCATATCTACTGGTGAGCAACGGCACCTGCCCGTCACTCACCACCTGCTCCGCGACGCTTCCGCCAGGACCAAACTCTGCTATCACCATAGTCGGCTATGGTTTCGACCCCAATACCACCCTAAATATCTCCGCGAGCGCTCCCTTCAACGGCGTGAACAACATCACGACGTCGGCCAGCGGCACCTTCACTGCCTACTTTCCGGTTAATTCCGCACCCTCCGGCAATTACATATTCTACGTGCAAGAAGGGTCAAATATTGCCCAAGTGACC
>JAICHN010000154.1 GCA_025924845.1 Chloroflexota bacterium
GACCGTTCTGGGCTGGTTGCTGTGCGTGATGGTGATTACGCTTCCGGTTGGGTTGATGCTGCTCAATCGGCTACCCCAGATTATGACCCTCCGTCCCCCATCCGCCGCCACGACGGTCAGCTACGCCAACGGCGTCACCCTGATCACCACCAACGTCGCGGCACGGCAGCCCGCGTTTCTGCTCCGCGCCGTGTACTTCCTCCTCATCGGCTGGTGGCTCTCCGCGCTATGGCTGGCCCTGGCCTGGGCTTTCGTGGCCGCCACCCCCATTACCCTGGGCATGTCGCTGGTGCCTGCCTTCATGATGTTCAACAGCCTACCCCAGGTGATGACGCTCCGCGCCAATTAGTACAACGTGGCCTGGATACGTTGTCGGTTCCGTTGAGT
The DNA here is from genome assembly GCA_025924845.1 of Chloroflexota bacterium. The sequence goes on from JAICHN010000154.1 coordinate 388, forward strand.
GCCCCTACAAGCGCGAGGAAACCCACGCCAAGTTGTACTAGCGGACTGCGCGAAAGTTTGGCCCCTTTTCCCGGCGCCGTGCCACGCGAGAAGACGTGCTCCTGGATCGCCCTGTAACTTTTTGGCGGATTGAGCCGTTAGGCAGTACGGATGCATAAACATGGCAACGATGAGAGGGTAGGCACGGATGGCCGGCACCGAGCAGGACACCGCCCCGCGCGGCCGGCGGTCGCGCCGGCGCCGTTGGTTGCGCCGCCTGCTGATCGTTGCCGCGGTGTTACTCCTTGCCGGCGTGGGGGGTGTGATCACTCTCTTCCTGATCTATCCGTTGCCCGCCAACCTGAACGCCTACGTGCCTACCCCCAGCACGCGAATCTACGATCGCCAGGGCCGCCTGCTGTATGAGGTGGTTGGGCCGGGCGGCAAGCGCACTACCGTTCCCCTTTCCACTATCCCACTCGCCTTGCGTCAGGCCACCATCGCCGCCGAGGATTCCTCGTTCTACCAAAACCCGGGAATCTCCCCCACGGCTATCGTGCGATCGTTGCTCCTCGATGCGCGCCTGGGCAAGGCGGCTTATGGAGGAAGTACGATCACCCAGCAATTGGTGCGCACCATTCTGCTTTCGCCGGCCGAGCGCGAGCAACGTTCGCTCACCCGCAAGTTGCACGAGGCAGCGCTGGCGTTGCAGTTGAATCTTCGCTACTCGAAGGATCAGGTGCTGGCGCTCTATCTGAACAACGTCTACTACGGCAACCTGGCCTATGGGGTGGAAGCGGCTTCCGAGGGCTATTTCGATCGTCCGGTCGGGGCGCTCGATCTGGCGCAATGCGCCCTCCTCGCCGGTATTCCGCAAGGTCCCTCGCTCTTTAACCCCTTGATCAATCCAATTCAGGCGCGCAGCCGGCGCCATGAGGTGCTGAATCTGATGCGCGAGCACGGCTATATCACGGTCGATCAGGAAACAGAAGCCGATGCCGAGGGGCTTGGTCTGGCCGCGGCGGGCAGCAATATCCAAGCGCCTCATTTCGTCTTCTATGTGATGAATCAACTGGAGCGGATGTACGGTAAAGATGCCGTGGAGCAGGGTGGTCTTCAGGTGACGACCACGCTCGACCTCGATCTGCAGCGACAGGCGGAGGCCGCCGTCCGCTTCCACGTCGCCCAATTGACCAAGGACCATCTGGTGCATGATGGGGCGCTGGTGAGCATGGATCCGAACACGGGGCAGATCCTGGCCATGGTGGGCAGCGTGAACTACAGCGACCGGGCCATCGACGGCGCCGTCAATGTGGCCCTGGCCGCGCGCCAACCAGGCTCGGCGATCAAGCCGTTTACCTACGCCGCCGCCTTCTCCCGCGACTACACGCCCGCCACGGTGGTGGACGACGAGCCCACTTCCTTCCCGACCAAGGAGGGCGTGCCTTTCCTGCCTCAGAATTACGATCTACAGTTCCACGGGCCCGTCACTCTACGCACCGCGCTTGCCAACTCCTACAACATCCCCGCCGTCAAGGTGCTGGCCCACGTGGGCATCCCCGCCATGCTGACCATGGCGCATGCTGCCGGCATCACCACGATGAACGATGTCCGCCGCTACGGCCTGGCCCTCACCCTGGGGGGCGGCGAAGTGCGTTTGCTTGATCTTACCGATGCCTACGCGAGCTTCCCCACCGGGGGCGTCCATCACGATCCGGTGGCTATCCTCCGCGTGGTCGACAGCCACGGTAAGGTGCGACAAGAATGGCAGCCCACGCCCGGCCGCCGCGCCATGAGTCCGCAAGTCGCCTATCTGCTGACCAGCATTCTGTCCGACAACACGGCGCGCATGCCTGCCTTTGGCGAGGCCAGTCCTCTCCTGCTCGACCGCCCGGCCGCCGCCAAGACCGGCACCACCAGCGACTTCCACGACAACTGGACGGTGGGCTATACGCCGGATCTGGTGACCGGGGTGTGGGTGGGGAACGCCGACAATACGGCCATGCGCGATGTGACCGGCATCTCGGGCGCCGCCCCCATCTGGCACGATTTCATGGAAGCAGCCCTCCAGGGCGTACCGGTACACGATTTCACGCAACCCTCCGGTATAGTCCAGGAGACCATATGCCCGCTCACCGGCCTGCCGCCCACCGACGCCTGCCCTCAGCGGTTCAACGAGGTCTTCATCGCCGGTACCCAGCCGAGCGCTTCCGGCAAGACGCCCCACGGGGCGCCGCTGGTCGCCTTGGGACAGCCTGCCTCCGGCACCCGGTTTCAGATCAACCTCTCCGTTCCGATCGCCTATCAGCAAGCGCCGGTGCAGGTACAAGCGCAAGGCGTTCGTCCCGGCTCGGTGCGTCTGTTGGTGGATGGGCGCGTCGTCCACCGGTTTTCCGGTCTGGGTGGTGAATGGCTGTGGCCGCTGCGCCCAGGCAGCCATCGCCTCCAGGCGGTCGGCGCCGATGCGCGTGGCCGTGCGGTACGGAGCGGCGTGTCGATCATTCAGGTGCTCAACCCCCAATCGCCCCTCTAGCAAGTCATTGATGACCGTGTCATGATAAGAAGGAAGTACTAACAGGGAAAGGACCTGCTCACTGCCATGCATGACCAGAGGCCGTCGTCGACCCGCCGCGGACGCGGCATGATCCCCGCCGCGCTTGCCCGTCTCGTCCTGTGCGTTGCCTTCATCGGCGGCGCCGTACTCACGTCAAGCACCGCGCATGCCAGGACCCGCGCCGCGTTGCGCATCCTCTCGAGCACCCCTGCCGCCGGAGCATCCGAGGTGCCCGCGACCGGCTTTATCTCGATCACCTTCGATCGGCCGATGGTCACCCTGAACGATGTGGGCGCGGCGAACGCGCATGTGCCTGCTAAGATCTTCCCCCCCGTGCGCGGCGCCGGACGATGGATCAGCACCACTACCTGGACCTACCAGGCTCCCGACGGCCTCATCCTTGGCACCCACTATCAGGTTACGGTCTCGGCGGGACTGGCCGCTCAAGACGGTTCGACCCTTCCCGGCCCCTACACGTTCACCTTCGATACCCTGCGCCCCGGCGTGCTCTCGGTAGCGCCCACGCCCGGCACACAGTACGCACGGCCTCAGGACCTGGTGCAGGTCATCTTTAACCAGCCCATAAAGCGCGCCTCGGCCCAGAGCGCCTTCAGCCTGCGCGTCAACGGCGCGCCCGTTCCCGGTACATTTACCTGGAACGATAAGCTGATCGCCACCCAGCCCAACGGGGCCGGCGCCGTGGTGCCGGCAGGCGCGAAGGGTGGCCCCAATGGGGGGCCGCCTCCGCCGCCCACGCCCAATACCGTGATGACCTTTCACCCGGCCGATCCCCTACCCCTGGGTGGTTCGGCCCAGATCACCGTCTCGGCGGGCGTGCTGGGCCAGGGCGGCCCGCTCCCCATGAGCGCCCCGTACACCGCAAGTTATCATGTCGCCGGCCCGCTCAGCGTGACGAGCAGTACACCCACCGAGGGGCAGACCAACTTCGACGCGAGTTCGGGAATCACGATCGACTTTTCCGCTCCCGTCAGCCAAAACCGTAGCCAAAAGGCTGTCTCGGTCAGCCCTAAGCCCGCCTATCAGTACGTCTACGTCAATGATGTAGGAACCCAGCTGACGGTCAGCGGCGACTTCAAGCCGTCCACGACCTACACGATTACGATCAAGAATCAGCCGATCGGCACTGCCGGCCAGGCGCTGAGCACCCCTTTTGCCCTCCACTTCACCACCCAGGCCGCCGCCCCGAGCATTTCCTTGATTACCCAGGGCCAGGGAGCGGTCTATGACGCCTATCTGGGCGCCAATCTTTATGCCAATGTAGTGAACCTCCCCACGATCAATCTCTCGCTCTACCGCCTGAACGCCGACCAGTTTCTCAAGCTGATGACCAACCCTCCCGATAACTGGCAGGGCGCCCCGCCGAGCGGCGCGCCCCAGATCGGAACCTGGTCGGTTCGCTCGGCCGCCAAGGTGAATCGCACCGTGCTGGTCCGCCAACCGCTCACCGTGGCCGGCGGGCCGGTCGCCCCCGGCTACTATCTGGTGGACGCGGCGGGCGGCGGGGCGAGCGATCATCTTTTGGTCCTGGTGACGCGTACCGCCGTCACCTTGAAGGTGGGTCAGAAGCAGGCGTTTGTCTGGGCGACGGACCTCAAAACCGGGAAACCGGTAGGCGGCGAGGCGGTCAGGGTGATCGACCGCAAGGGCCACGTCTGGGCTACGGGCACAACCAATGCCCAGGGCATCTTCCAGGCGACCGTCCACGGCTTGAAGAGCGATGACTCGCTGGCCCAGCATACCCTGCAGGCTCAACTTATCCACGGCACGGATGTATCCGCCGCCGGACTGGATTGGAACAACGGGATTGGACCCTGGGACTACAACCTCCCCTACAGCAGCTATATGGCGCCGATCCGCCTCTATCTGACCACCGAGCGCCCGATCTATCGGCCTGGTCAGCCCGTCTACTTCAAGGGCATCGCCCGTCAGGACAATGACGGCCGCTATGCCATGGTGCCCTCCGGCACACCCGTGCAGGTGAAAATCCAGGATGCCCGCCAGAATACGATCTACAACGCCCGCCTGACCGTAGATGCCTATGGCGGCTTCAGCGGCAAGGTGCCGCTCAGTCCCGCCGCCGCCGTGGGCAGCTACCAGATCAGCGCCGGGATCGGGGTAAGCAACGTTGCCGACTCCTTCCAGGTGGCGCAATACAAGAAGCCGACCTACGCGGTGAGCGTGATCAGCGATCGCGGCGCCAACGCCAACTACACGCAGGGCCAGAAGATCGGCGTGCAGGTGCGTGCCCACTACTATTTCGGGGCGCCCCTGGCCAAAGCCCCCGTGACCTGGAACCTCACCCAGGACGACTACACGTTCAGCAGCCCTCTCTTCCCCAACTACGCCTTCGTGGACGAGGATTACGCCGCCACCCAGCAGCAGACTTTCTTCGGGCAACAGACCACCCAGGGATCGGGCACTACCGACCGGCATGGTGACTTCCACTTCACGGTGCCCGCCGACATCCACCAGTATCAACTCAGCCAACAGTTCACCCTGGAGGCGACGCTCACCGGACCCGATGCCCAGCAGGTGTCGGACAATACGCAGGTGATCGTCAATAAGGCGTCCCTCTACGTGGGGATTAAGCCGGCTGATTACCTGAGCACGGCAGGGAAGTCCGCCGCCGTGCATGTGGTGACCGTCACCGACGATGGTATGCACACCGTGCCCGGCGTTCCCGTGACCGCGAAAATCTACAAGCGGGTCTGGCTCAGCAGCTACGTGCTGGACAGCAGCGGCTTCTACTATTGGCAGAATCGCCACAAGGATACTCTGGTGAGCACGGTCGCCATCCGTACCAACGGCCAGGGAAAGGGCACGCTGCACTTCACGCCCAAGGCCGGCGGCGAGTACCGAATCGTGGCAAGCGCCGTCGATGGCGCGGGCCGGAAAGCGACCACCTCCACCGAACTATGGGTGGTCTCCTCCGGCGAGGCATTCGTGCCCTGGCAGACCCAGAACAACGACCGCATTACCCTGGTCTCCGATAAGAACACCTACGAGCCGGGCGATACCGCCCACATCCTGGTCACCGCTCCACTGGCGGGGATGACCGCCCTGGTCACCGTGGAGCGCGGCGGCGTGCTCACCCACAAGGTGATCACCCTCCGCACCAACAGTTCGCAGGTAGACGTGCCGATCCTGGGCTATTACGCGCCCGATGTCTATGTGAGCGTGACCGTGGTCAAGGGGCCGGGAAAGGACACCTCGATTCCGGTCTGGCGCATGGGCTACGTCTCCCTACCGGTGGATACCTCCGGACGGAGCCTGCACGTATCGATTACGCCCCCGGTGAGCAAGGCCCAACCGGGTCAGACGGTCAGCTACACCATCCATACCACCAATGCCAAGGGGCAGGGAGTGGCGGCGCAGTTGGCGGTGGGACTAGTCGATAAGGCTGTCCTCGCCCTGGCCGCCAGTGCCACCCCCAGCCTGATCGATACCTTCTATTCCAGTCGCGATCTGGGGGTGGAGAGCGCCGCCACACTCAACCTCTACATTGACCGGCTGAACCTCAATCAGCAACTTGGGGCTAAGGGCGGCAGCGGCGGGGGCGGCGGCGGGCAGGGGCCAACCCGGCAGAAGTTTCCCGATACCGCCTACTGGAATCCCTCCGTGCTCACCGACGCGGCCGGGAACGCGAAGGTGACGATCAAACTACCCGATAATTTGACCACCTGGACCTTCACGGCGATCGGCGGCACGGCGGGTACCCTGGTGGGGCAGGACAGCGTGGATCTGGTCAGCACCAAAGATCTGCTCCTGGAGCCCGCGCTGCCCCGGTTCCTTACCATAGGCGACCGTGCCCTGAGCGGCGCCGTGGTCGATAACCTCACCACCGTCGCTCAGCATGTGCGCGTTACCTTGCACACCGCCAATGGCAGCGTCGCCTCGGACTATCACGACACGGTGACCGTGCCGGCGGGCGGATCCCAACTCGTGCAGTGGCCGGTGCAAGCATCCCAGGTGGGCAGCCAATCGTTCCTGTTCACCGCGCAATCGACTACAAACTCAAGTCTCGGCGATCGCCTCCTGGTCAGTCTTCCCGTGCAAGCCAACAACGTACCCACGGTGGCCGCCTCCGGCGGCCTGTTCCATGGTACGGTGACCCAAACCGTCACCGTGCCCGCCGCCGCGATCCGCGACCAGGGAGAGCTCACGATCACGCTCAGTCCCTCGTTGGTCTCCGGGCTGGGCGACGCCGCGTCTTACCTGGCCAACTACCCCTACGATAGCTCGGAATCGGCAACCAGCCGCTTCTATGGCCTGATCGAGGTGGCTAGGCTTCCCCGCGCGGTCAGCGGGATCAGCGCCTCTGTCGCGACCGGCGTCCCCGGTACGGTGCGGATCGCCCTGCAGCGACTCTACAGCTATCAGAACAGCGACGGCGGTTGGGGCTGGTGGCCGGGCGGTGACTCCAGCGTGCCCTACGTGACGGCCTGGGTAACGGACGGCCTTTTGCTGGCCCGTGCCGAGGGCTACACCGTGGATGCCGGCGTGCTGAAGCGGGCGCTGGCCAACATCCGCCAATGGGCGCTCAATCCCACCGGATCCAAGAGCACGGACGGCAATTTCAACGGCTACCTGAGCGGTTCGACCTTCACCTACGACCTGCAAGCCTATGTTGCCTATCTTTTAGGCGAAGCGGGCCAGCCGGACAGCGGTCTGGTTGGTTCCCTCTACACCCACCGGCAGAATATGTTGCCCTTCGCCCGCGCCTACCTGGCCCTGGCCATCGCCAAGCTGAGCACCAGCCAGGACCCACGGGTGAAAACGCTCCTGACCGGGATCGAAGGGGCGGCGCAACAATTCGCCAACCAGACCCACTGGAGCGACGCCTCGCCTGATTGGCAAATGATGGAGGATGATACCTCGGCTACCGCCGTGATCCTCGATGCCCTGGTCCGCCTCGACCCCGGCAATACGCTCTCTCTGGGGGCGGCTCGTTGGCTGTTGGCCCGGCGCGTCAACGGCGCCTGGGACAGCACGCAGAGTACGGCGCTTGCCCTGCGCGCCCTGGTGGACTACGCAGTACGCGTGCAGCCCGCCGTGGGGACTGGTCCTTTCAGCATCCAGGTGAATGGGAAGACCGTTGGTTCGGGCACGATAACCAAGGCCAATCGCGGTCATGCCCAAACCTTCACCGTTCCCGTAGCGGCCCTTGCCGCGACCAACAAGGTCAAGATCCAGCTACGGGGCGGCGGGACCATTTCCTACAATATCGTGCTGCGCACCTTCGCTCCGATCACCACATCACCGGCGGTCAGCCACGGCATTGTGGTCAGCCGCCGCTACGAGGCGGTAGGGGGCAGCCATGGGCAGGCCGGATCCGATCTCCGCGTAGTGCTGACGATCACGGCGCCCGAAGACCTGTACTATCTGCGGATCACCGATCCGCTGCCTGCGGGGGCCGAGCCGGTGGATCCCACGCTTCGCACCACCAGCGTACTGAGCAACCTTACCTCACGAACCGTCATTCCCAAGGGCACGAACGATCTGGGTTGGTATACCACGCACGTCGAACTGCTGGATAACCAGTCCGCGATCTTCGCGGACTACCTGCCGATGGGTACCTACCAATACAGTTACCAGATTCATCTGACCAGCGCCGGCACGTACCATGTGTTGCCCACGCAGGCGCATGAACTCTACTTCCCCGACGTCTACGGGCAGAGCACCGGGAAGCTGTATACCATCACGACGCACTGAGTAATAGTGAGTAAGGGGGCTGGGCGTGGGTCGCGTCCCTCGCCCCGCCCCCCTGTAGGCTTAGCTTTCGTGCGAATCGTGCAGCAGCGCCCGTACCGCGGCGAGATCACCCGCATCCGCCAGGGCGCGCAGGCGTTGCAACAATGCGTCCCGGTCCTCTAGTTGGCTCATCTGCTTCCGCAACAGTCCGCCTACTTCATGGGATAGCGGCTGCAGCCGACCCTCGGCATCGTATACCCGGAGATACAGACCGTCGAAGGCAAACGACACGCCCAGTTGAGCGCTTTCCCAACGTCCCGTCGGCGAAATCGGCCAGGGCGCCCACCTGCCGGCCACCAGGCGAAGGGCGCGGACGGACTCACTCATATAGCGGCGCGCGTAGTCCACCGCGATGTACTCCGCGACCCCGGCCTCGGCATAGCTCCAAGCCTTGCCGCGCCGGTCATCCAGATCCCAGCGGAAGGTGGTGTCGCTGAGCACTTCCACGGCCAAGCACGGCACGCCCACCTCGGCAAAGGTGAGCGGTCGACCACTTTCAGGATGCGGATTGGCTACGGGGACCACGAACACGTCGGGGAGCATGGTATATGGTGACCCGTCGAGACGGCGGAAACCGCCGATAGTTACCTGTGAATGCACATGCCATGATGCGCCCGCGGCAATGCCGGCCATTTCCAGCCCATCACGCACGCCGTCAATGATGCGCTGGTGATACTCCGACCCCACCACGCTCTCCTCGCTATCATCGGGAGGCCACGGCTGCCGGTCCCGCGGCACTATTGCCGTCTGTCGCTGCTCCATGTGGTTTACCCTTACCGCTTCCAGCCGATGCACGGGAGTTGTTGACCTCATGGTAGCGCGGGGGCGCCCCACGAGGATACGTACCCGGTGCATTTGGGTGCCTCCCGCGTTTGTGGGTGTGCCGCGGGCCGGCTTCGCGGTCACGCGCTCCTACAATGCGGCCTCGATCACAAATGCGAGACGTACCTGGTGCATTTCCTGGCGCGCTCCCGGCCTGTTCTGCTATCGTAGAGCCTGCGATAGTGAGACAAAGAAGGAGTAAACGGCGTGGAGCGACCGCAAATTATCCGGCCCGGCGTGTTCAGCATTGAAGCGATGGCCGATCGGCTGCGCGGCGCCTTCGACTATCACAATGAGGCGCTGCTCGCCTATAACGTGCCGATAGACGCCGTATTCCTTGGCGATTCGATCACCCAAATGTGGGAACTGGATGTCTTCTTCGAGGGGAGGGCCGGCCGGATCATCAATCGCGGCATCGGCGGCGATCGGACGATCTTCGCCAAGCGCCGCTTCGACGCCGATGTGTTGCAACTCAAGCCGCGCCTCCTCGTGATCAAGATCGGCGTCAATAACGCCTGGGATCTCGACATCTGGTGGGATCCCACCATTCGCCGGGAGCCTGCCGAAATCGAGGAGGAAATCGTGGGCGACATCGAGGGCATGGTGCGTACGGCGCGGGAGCACGACATTGCCGTGGCCCTGTGCAGCATCCTGCCCACCGATGTGCCCTTCAACGGCAACACTGCCGTGCGGAACGCCCTGATCGCCCGCGTCAATACCCGCTTGCGCGCCCTCGCAGCGGCCCACGGTGCGGTGTACGTCGATTATCATGCCCAATTGGCGGCCGAGGATGGCCTGACCCTGCGGGCCGGTCTGGCCGACGACGGCCTGCACCCGCACGTGGTCGGCTACCAAATCATGGCCGAGACGCTGCTGGAAACACTGGAGGGGGCGGGGATCACAATCATTAAGGGACGCACCAATCACCACGGGTGATCAATGTGTCCCCTTCTCACCTCACGATCTCAACCTCAACCTCGGCCTGGACGCCGCCCA
>JAICHN010000155.1 GCA_025924845.1 Chloroflexota bacterium
ACATTAGTTAAGTCTACGTAATGAACCCACCAACCGCTACTTAGACCATATGATGTCGCCATATAGTATGGTTCAAAGATATGATTAATATATGAAGTAGGCTGTTGGTGTATACTACTCACGCGAGTAGCCGCGAGGGGGAAAGAGTGGCTGAGACACGGCAATCAGAGCAGGATGCGCTGGCCCTGGGCATCCTCGAAGTAGTGAATGGCCTGCAATCGGCGATTCAGGCGCCTCCGCGTCCACGAGGCAACGAATTGAGCCGCAGCCAGCTGGCAATCCTTCGTTACCTGGCAAGTCACGGGCCTTGCGCAATGCACGAACTGGCAAGCGGGCTGTCCGTCACACCCGCCACCATGACGGCTCCCATAAAGTTGTTGGTCCGTACTGGGCTGGTCGCGCGCCGGCATGACGATGACGATTGGCGCTCGGTGCGGGTCCAGGTCACGGAGCAGGGCATGAATGCGCAGAGCATGGCGGATTCTTCACGGGCGCGCGTCGTGGCCCAGGCCCTGGAGGCGCTGTCCGCCGAGCATCGCGCGCTGCTTACCGTGTCGCTGCCTGCCTTGCGCGCGCTTGCGGCTGCGGTGAGAGCGGAGTAGCGGCGCTTGCCGCACTCAACGGACGGAAGGTATGGCGGCCTCTTCGTATGGCATATCGACGGCCAGAAGATCATCCAGGGTCTGGCGTCTTTGCACCAGGCGGGCAATCCCTGCCTCAACTGTGACCACGGCGGGGCGGAGCGCGCCGTTATAGTTGCTGCTCATCGGCAGGCAGTAAGCTCCGCTCGCGGGCACGGCAAGCACATCCCCGGGTAGCAGATCCGGGAGTGTGGCGTCCCGAATTAGAACATCGCCCGATTCGCAGAACGGTCCGGCCACGCTCACCTGATTAATCGCTTCGGCGTGCATCCGCGTGGCAGGCAGTGCGGTATAGCCTGCTTGATACAGGGCCGGCCTGATGTTATCGGCCATACCACCATCGATCAGGACGTAGGTGCGGTGTTCAGACATCTGCTTCGTATCGCCTACCGTGTAGAGGGCGACGCCGGCAGGTCCTATCACTGATCTTCCTGGTTCTACATGCAGCATGGGTGTGGGAAGCGGATAGGTGGGCAGGTTGTTTTGCAGGGTATCCAGCCACGTTTCCAGGGGAAGGGGGTGCTCATCGGTGTAGGCGATCCCCGGCCCGCCTCCTGGGCTGATCTGCTCCGGCCAATAGCCGTGGGCCTCATGCATGGCATGGGCGAAGCTTGCCAGTAGGTTCATCAGGTCGGCGTAGGGCTGCGCCTCCAACACCTGAGTACCGATGTGGGCATGATAGCCAAGCAAGGTCAGCCGCTCGGCGTTGGCCAGGGCAAAGCGCACTGCCTCCGCCGCCACGCCGGAGGCGATGGGCAGCCCGAACTTACTGTCCGCCACGCCGGTACGCAGATAGTCGTGGGTGTGCGCTTCAATGCCGGGGTTGAGGCGCAAGACGATGTGGGCCTGCATCGGTTCGCCGCGGTTCATGTCGGCAATCCGGCGCAGTTCGCCGAGATTGTCCACCACGATCGCCCCGATCCGCGCTTGGAGGGCAAGACGAATTGCCTGCTCGGTCTTATTGTTTCCATGGAGGCGGATCCGCTCGGCTGGGAAACCGACCCGTAGCGCCATAACCATCTCGCCCTCGGAGCAGGCGTCCAGGTCCATACCCAGCATGCGGAGGCGGTGCAGCAGCCAGGGAGCGAGATAGGCCTTGCCGGCATAATGGGCGCGTCCGCGTCGGCCCAGCTTTGTGACCAGCAGGTTCGCCGCCGCATCAATTGTGGTTAGGTCATAGACGTAGAGCGGTGTGCCAAAGCGTGCCGCGAGGTCACTTGTCCTCACCCCACCCAGGCACAACACACCGTCGTCCGCGACGCGCGCGGAGCGGGGGAGAGCCGGGTGAAGAGGCGGCGGGACGTTCAGAGCGCCGTCCCTACTCGGGCGCCGCATCGGGCTCGAAGTGCTCAAGATACTGAATTACGGCGCGGGTGATCTGGCTCGGCGTTGAGGAGCCGGAGGTCACGGCGACCGTACCCAGGCCGGCCAGTAGTTCGGGATTGACCTGGCTTACGTCATCGATCAGCACGGCAGGCTTCCCGGCAATCTCGCGCACTACCTGCACCAGGCGGTTGGAGTTATTGCTGCGTTGATCACCTACAACCAGTACCAGATCCGCATTTTCTACCTGCGTCGTGGCGGCCGTCTGGCGTTCCTGTGTGGCATGGCATATATCGTTATGCACGCGCACGTGAGGGAAGCGTTCCACCGCCCGATCGATAATTGCTTGCGTATCCCATTGACTGAGCGTCGTTTGCGTCGTGATGGCCAACTTCGGCGCATCGATCCGCAGATTGTCAATGTCCGCCGTGGTTTCCACCAGATGTACATGGTCGGGCGCCTCGCCAATTACCCCTTCAGGTTCGGGATGACCGCGTTTGCCGACGTAGATCACTTCGTAGCCTTCAGCTACCAGATCGATCACCAGATCATGGGTGCGAGTTACGTCTGGGCAGGTAGCGTCCACACAGGTCAGGCCCTTCGCGGCTGCCGCCGCCTTCACGGCGGGTGAAACTCCATGCGCCGTGAAGATCACGGTTCCCTGGCTGATTTGATCGAGCAGGGCCATACGATCCTCACCATCGAGGTTGATAATTCCCAGTTCGCGAAGACCATCCACCGCGTGCCGATTATGCACGATCTGTCCGAGCACATAGATCGGACGCGGCACATTAGGGTCGCGCGCCACTCGTTTGGCCATCTGAATGGCGTCTACCACACCGTAGCAGTAACCTCGAGGGCTAATCTTTAGGACGCGCATTCGGTTCTCCGTAACTGGGATCCTGAGCCTTACTCGCCAGGTATGAAACCGATACCGTGAAATGCCCGGCGGCTGATCCTGACGCTACCATCTCATGGTAAGGCGCGTTGCCGGTAAAGTCGCCGCGGTTTTCCAGACGCTCATGGAGCCCCTATTGCTAAGTGTAACGGAAGGGAGGGTAGGACGCGGTACACTGGCCGTGGGGGTATGCGCTATGAGTTCGCCGCCGGTCTCGGCCGCTTCAGCGTCGTTTCAGATGGCAACCACCCTGAAGGCACGTGCGAATCTCCTGGCGCGGCGGATCGGCGGGTCAAGCGGCGGCGCGATCGTTGTCACTCCGACCCCACGCGCCCTTCGTGCCGCATTGGAGCACGCCCTTCCTGGAGCGCGCATGCTTGCCCTGGAGAGCCCGTCCGAGTGGGCGGAATGGGATCTTCGGCTTACCGAGGTCACGGCGAACGTTTATCGCGTGTTGGCGCTCGATCCACGGTTGCTTTGGGACACTAGGATAGTGATTGCTCTGCACCGTTGGATGCCGGACCTGGCGGGCATCGAGTTAGCGGGGAGCGGTGCCGCGGGCCTGTACGAACCCTGGCCTGCCGCCCTTCTCATTAAGCGTGTACGAGAGGTTCTTCCTGCGGCCAACCTGGCCCTGGTCTCCGTGCCGGAGGGCGGCCAGGGGCTTGCCTGGTTGGAGCGCCAGGTCGGCGCCGAGGCCGCCGCGATCGGCGACGTTCTGCCGCCCGGCATCGCCTGCCGTGTGAACAAGGTGCATACGGAACGCCAACGTTGGGGATACCTGCTGGATTATGTATCGGGGCACGATACGCCGTGCCTAGTGGTAGCACCCTCCCGAGCTTCGGCCGCCGTCGCGGCGTCTCGCCTTGGTACGGCGGCGCTGCCCTACCACGGAGGCATGCTGGAGAGCGAGCGCGGTTCGGCCCTGGAAGCCTATCGACGACAAACCGTGCATGTGCTCGTCACTACTCAGCTGCTCCCGCCATTCGAGGATTTGCCTGCCCCGTCCATGATAATCTTGAGCCACCCACCTCATCGCTGCGAGCTGGTGCCGAGGCTCGCGGCATGGCTCGCTCGGAGAGCGGACCCCGGTCCACTGCGTATTTTGTGGCATGCTTCGGATGCAGCGGAGCGATGGAGCGGTCTAGAGGTGCGCCCTAACCTGGCTGACCTGCGCGAGGCATTCCGGGCCGTACGTGCGCAGGCTCCTCATCGATATGCTCGGCTTACCCCGGAGTCGCTGGCTGCCGCTGCGGGCCCTTCAATCAGCCGGCCGTATCTCGCTGCGTCGTGTCTGGCCGCACTGGAAACAGCGGGCTACTTGCGGCGCGAAGATGACATGGCGCGATTAGTCTCCATCACCGTGTTTGCGCGCAATCTGGTGATCCCAGCGGCCAAAGCGCTGCCGGCGTGGCAGCGCGGCATGCCGCTGACCTTTGACCCGCTGGCCGTGACCATGCGGCGCGACCTGGATCCGTCGGCGTGGCAACGCGAGCTTCTAGACGCGGCGCTTGATGGACAGTTAACCTTAAGGCCGGTCGGTAGGGAACGCCTCTACAAACTGACTATAGCCGACCGAGGCGCGGCGGCGCGGCTCCAGTCCATGGTGCGAGAGCGGGCAAACGTAGTGGACAATGAGCGCCGTACGGTGGCTCGTTGGCTCGAGGGGCGGGCCTGCAGGGTGCAAGCCCTGGCCGCTCTCCTGAACTTACCGACCGAGCCGGAGTGCGGAATCTGCGACCGCTGCGCGCCCGAGGCAAACGAGCAATTGCCGGCGACGGGTGAACCGTGGCTTGTGGTTCTGCGTGCCCTGGCCGAAGTACCGCTGGCCGTACCGGAACGAGCGGCGGAACGGATCGCCGACCAGGCCCTAGTCGGCTGGGGCTATCCATCAGGTCGCGCTTCGGCCAAAGCGGAAATCGACCTGCTCGTGACCAGGGGGCTGGTGCGGAGGGAAGCCGGAGATCTGCTGTCTCGCCTGACAGTGACCGAGGAGGGATTGGCCCGTTTGGCTTTTACCGAGAAGCGGGGTGTCCGTTCCTAACCGAATTAGGCCGGCGCTTACACCTTACAAAGCAGTGAGATGGCGTGAAGCCGCGAATGCGATAGGATGAGTTGGAGGTCTGGGAAACGACATGCGAATTATCATACTGGGCTGCAGTCGGCTCGGGTCGCAACTGGCGACTCGACTCGAAGCAAAGGGCCACGAGGTGGTCATCATGGATCGAGATGGCGGCGCGTTCGCCGATCTTGATTCGGCATTCAAGGGCAAACGGATAGTCGGTGACGCGCTTGAGGTAGAGGCCCTTCTTGAGGCAGGGATTGAGACGGCGGATGCCTTTGTTGCCTGCACCAGCGGCGATAATCGGAATCTTACGGCGTGTCAGTTCGCGCGCGAGCTGTTTGGCGTGCCGAAGGTCATCTCAAAGGTAAGCGACCCGCTACGTGGCCAGATCTATGCCGACATGGGGCTGCTTACCGTCTCACCAACCGTGTTCGGCGCCGATCTGCTGCACGAGGCGCTGCTTGCCGGAGACCATAACGTCTCCTAAACCGGAGCCACGACGAGATCCGTGAGCCGCGACCGCGGCCGCCTCGTCCCTACCAGGGGGCCACGGTGCCTGGCCCGAGAAGTCCACCGTGGCTTTATTTTAGCCTACGGGCGGCGTGACATCGACTGCTTCCCGGTCACCGGCGCGGCTGCCGCTGCGTCGAAGGACGGTGCCTGGGCTATGAACCACGATTGAGCCGGCAGGAACATTGTCGATCACCAGGGCCATGGCGCCGATTTTGCTCCCCCTTCCCACCGTGACCGGCCCAAGGATGCTGGCGCCGCAGCCGATCACAACATCACTCTCAATGGTCGGGTGGCGCTTCACCTGGCCGGACTTCATGTCCTTCCACCAACCGGTGGCGCCCAGCGTTACCTGATGGTAGAGCATCACGTTGTCACCGATTTCCGTGGTCTCCCCGATCACCACTCCCGATCCGTGATCAATGAAGAAGCGTCGGCCGATTTTGGCGCCGGGATGAATCTCGATCCCCCCGGTAAGGACACGGGCTATTTGGCTGATCAGTCGCGGCGCCAGGGGCACGCCTCGTTCACGGAGGTAGTGCGCTACCCGATGAGCCCATAGGGCGTGCAGGCCGGGATAGAGCAACACCTCCAGGGGGTTCTTCGCGGCCGGGTCCTTTTCGAGCACGACCTGAATATCTTCCTGGATGCGGGCAAGTACCTTGTTCATCTAGTTCCTTCCAAGCCCGCTTGGAGCACACTAAAAAGACGCCGGCCCCAAAGGGCGAGCGTCATACCCGCGGTTCCACCTTTGCTTCATGCCCGCACATCGCGGACACCTCTTGGCGCCTCTTGCGAGACCACCTGACCCGCTAACCGTGGGCAACGGGCGCCCCATACTCGCCAAGTGGGCGGGCTCCGGAGCGCGGCCCAGGAGGGCACTTCACCATCCATTCCAACCGCCGCGCTCGCACCATTCGCGGCTCGCTGCCCGCCGGGTTGGAGGTTACTCTTCTCCTGGAGTGCCTGCCAATAACGTACGCAGGGGGCCGGCAGACTGTCAAGCACGTCTCTACTGTCCAGGGTGTCTCATCAGGCCGGCGGTGCTTAGCCGAGGCTTAGCTATTACGGACATATACGCCGGTGCATATAGAGGAGCCTCATCTCGGCAAACACTCCTGTACCGGTACACCCACTTCGGCACTTCGGCCTGCGTTATCGCACGGTTGGTCTCGAAGCGCGGACTACGCCTGCTGGAGATAGCGAGCCAGGGACCAGCCGCTTCCCGTGGACGCACTAAATACTCCGAACCAATCCTCACCGGCTACCTCGATGGGACCATTGGTGATCGCGTAGATGTGTCCGTTGGCCACGCAGTGGACGTACGGTGCCTGAGGCGAGGGCGAGGAACGCAGGCTGAGGCAGCCGGTTGCCACGTGGGTGCGGACGCGGTCACCCACCTGATAGGTCACGGCGCCCGCGCAACTGAAAGCCGGTGCACTGCCCAGCGGCGCCACCCGGAGGCCGCCAACCCAGCCGAACGCCGCCGGCTTGGTCTTGAAGACGTGGTACCAGCCCTGAGTTTGACCGACGAGCGTCAACTGGGTGCCACAGGGTACGATGACCTGGATCGGCGCGTCGCTGGATGGGTTGGCGCGCAGCGCGGCCCCATACCGCATGGTCACCACAACTCCTGGGTTGCCCGACGGCGGCACGAGAGCCGGTGCGATGCTCGACCGCCGCAGGGTGAAAATCGCGCGGCCCAACTGAATGGTGTCGGCCCCTTGCTGCTCGGTGGCTTTCACCACATAGGTCCTGCCTGCGCTCGGCTCCACGTTGAAGGCAGTGAAGGCGTCGACGAGGGCCACAGATCGGGCAGTGTCGCCGGCACCGACGCTTAGGATGAGATTTCCGAGCGGTAGGTCGCCGGTGCGGGTCCGCGAGAGCATGGTCAGCCTCAACGTGCCGCTCGTAAACTTAGCGCCGGAGCGACCGGTAATGGAGAGTTGAGCAGTCGCGAAGGCGCTGGTCGAGAGAGCGGTGTCACCCAGCCGACATACCAGATGCGCGGAGTCGTAGTGAGAACCCGTACAGACATGAACGCCCCACAGTGAGGCGCCAAGGGACCGCGCCTGTGCGATTCCCGGCCATACTATGGCCAGACACACTACGAAGCAAAGGCGCGCGAATGGGCCTGGACAACGTTGCCGCCGCCAATCGGCGAGGCTGCCAGGAAACATCGGGTAATCTCCTAATCATGGCCAAGCAAATCAGCAGCGACTACCGTCCCATACGCGGAGCGGCATTGTCAATGCTCGATGCGCCTGCACGCGGGGCGCCGACAGCGTCATTTCATGCTCGGCGCCCGGCAGGGCCGGCAGGAGCGCACCGCCTTGCGTCCGTTTACTTCCCGATTGAGGGTACGGCTAAGCACTCAAACTGAGAACGACGGTCAACTGAACGCAGTGGACTGGGGTTGTGGGTTGACCGTCAGGCACCCCGCTTGTAGGATGGGTGCATGACTAGCCCCGGAAGTGACAGTTGCACATTGGCGCGCCAGGTGGCTCTCACCGCCATCGAGCGTGGAATCACGCTGGCTACCGCGGAGTCCTGTACTACGGGACTTGTCGCGCATCTCCTGGGGCTGACGTCCGGGGTCTCGACCGTGTTCCTGGGAGGGGTCGTAGCCTATGCCAACTCGGCGAAACGTGATGTCCTAGGCGTGCCGGAGCAATTGCTTGAGCAGTTCGGCGCGGTAAGCGAGCCGGTAGCCCTGGCCATGGCGGACGGCGCGCGCCTACGCTTCGGCGCCGCGCTGGCGGTGGCGGTGACGGGGGTAGCGGGACCGAACGGCGGGACCGCCGAAAAGCCGGTGGGACTGGTCTACATCGCGACCCGCGGCGAGCGTATCAAGCGCTGCGAGCGATTCCAGTTTGACGGTGATCGGGCCGAGAACGTAGAGCATGCGGCACATGAAGCCTTACTCATGTTGCGTGATGCGTTGTCCACCGAGCCGGCTTGAGCAGGGCCGGTAAATCTGGTACTCTTAGATTAGTACAAATGTGCAATGAAAGGATACATGCGGGTGGCCGCTGCAGCGCAAACACCTGATCGTGACAAAGCCCTCGAAGCTGCCATGGCCCAGATCGATCGTCAGTTCGGCAAGGGCGCCATCATGCGGCTGGGCGAGATGACCAACATGAATGTCGAGGCGATCTCGACCGGCTCAATTGACCTGGATCTGAAACTGGGGGTCGGAGGCGTACCGCGTGGGCGAATCATTGAGATTTACGGTCCAGAGTCTTCGGGGAAGACGACGTTGGCTCAGCACATCCTGGCCGAAACACAGCGCATTGGCGGGGTCGTTGCCTACGTAGATGCCGAGCACGCGCTTGACCCTTCCTATGCCGCCAAGTGCGGGGTAAACGTGGATGAGATGCTCATTTCACAACCCGATACCGGCGAGCAGGCACTGGAAATCGTGGATGTGCTGGTACGCAGCGGGGCCGTTGACGCGGTGGTTATCGACTCCGTGGCGGCGCTGGTGCCACGCGCCGAAATCGAGGGAGATATGGGCGACTCGCACGTGGGCCTCCAGGCTCGCTTGATGTCGCAGGCACTCCGCAAACTTACGGCGGCGATTAGCCGGTCCAATTCAATCGTCATTTTCATCAACCAGCTTCGCGAGAAGATTGGGGTGATGTACGGTAATCCCGAGACGACACCCGGCGGCAAGGCGCTGAAGTTCTATGCCTCCGTCCGTCTGGATATCCGCTCCATTGACCAGATTAAGCAAGGTTCCGAGGCGATCGGCAGGCGTACCCGCGTGAAGATTGTCAAGAATAAGGTTGCTCCACCCTTCCGGGTTGCGGAGTTCGACCTCATGTTCAATGAGGGGATTTCCAAGGAAGGCGGCTTGCTGGATGTAGGTTTGGAGATGGGGCTGCTTCGGAAGAGCGGCGCCTTCTATTCTTACGGAGAAATGCGGCTCGGTCAAGGACGGGAGAATGCCAAGGAGTTCCTCCGCCAGAATCTGGATGTGCGCGACGCTATCGACCACCAGATTCGTAACAACGTGGCGGAGTTCCAGGGCAAGCTGGTAGCCGTGCCGGAGATCGAGGCCGACGCCGTCTGACGTTCCGCGCTACATTCAGGCACGAAAGCCGCCCCTTCCATGACTGGGGCGGCTTTCGTGCCGGAGGGCACGTACTGGTCGCACGATTGATACGCTTGCGTTCAGTGGTGCTTCGGCCCAAAGCGCCATTCGCGCTCGAGAACGGCCAGGACCTCGTTGGCCACGATGGCGGAACCGGCTTCGTTCAGATGGACGCCATCTTGCTCCCGAATCAACACCGGCTGTCCGTTTTCGGTCACAAAGTCCGTGTATCGTCCTCTTATGGTGACCGGGCCCAGTATATTCAGATACTCCGCGCCGGGAACGCGTGCCGCGGCTCGCTTGAGAGCAATGTTGATTTGTCGGTCATCATAGGCCCAGCCGGCGTTGCGAGCGGGAGGCATGGAGAGCCAGTAGACGCGCCGCTTTCCCCCCTGCGTCCAGATGCGCATACATATTTCCGCCCGCCGCTGATATTCCTTTGTCCAGGCCGGTGTTCCTGCTTCGAAGAACGCGCCGTTGGGCAGCGTCATATTCTGGAAGTCGTTGCCGCCCATCATCACCACAACTGCATCCGGGTCGTCGTCGGCAACCTGCTGCTGGGCCACCAAGGACCAGTCCACGAAGTCGGGTCGGGTGAGGCCGGTGCCGTTGTGCGTATCAACAAATCCCTTCACAGGACCGGCCGCCGCTGCCTCGTTTATCAGGATGGGACCAAGGTAGCCGGTTAGGGAGTCGCCGGTGACGAGCAGACGTAGGGGGGTGCTAGCGGAAAGCGGCCTCCATTGCGGGATCGGGGTGTGCGTGGCCCGTGGGGTGGGCGGTGCCGTGGCGCTTCGCCCGACTGAGGTACTTACCCGATGTTTGCTAGGCTTCGGCGTGGACGTTTTTGCCGCCTTCTTTACGTGGTGCGTCGGACTCGCATGCGGCCGCTTTGTCGGTTGGGCGGTTGGCGTGTGCCGCGGGGCATGGGGGGTTGGGGACGCAGTGGAGGTAAGGC